>NZ_JBFAHW010000159.1:0-19481 GCF_040654355.1 Streptomyces sp. NPDC050704
GGCATCTTCAGCCCGTCCGGCGTTTGAGGACGAGGCCGTTCAGGCCGAAGCGGGGGTCTGGGGGCGCAGCCCCCAGGGGACGGGTATGGGTAGGGGCGGCGGGGGCGGAAAAGGCCCGCTCAACCCACCCGCACGACCAACGCCGTGGCCACCGCCATCAGCCCTTCCCCCCGCCCGGGAAACCCGAGCCCGTCCGTCGTGGCGCCGGACACCGAGACCGGCGCCCCCACCGCCTCCGACAGAATCTTCTGCGCCTCGTCCCGACGCTTACCGATCTTGGGCCGGGGCCCGACAACCTGCACAGCCACGTTGCCGATGACGAAACCGGCGTCACGCACGATCCGCGCGGCCTCAGTCAGAAGCGTGACCCCGGAAGCCCCGGACCACTCGGGACGCCCGGTCCCGAAGTGCTGCCCCAGATCCCCCATCCCGGCCGCCGAGAAGAGCGCGTTGCAGGCGGCATGCGCGACGACGTCCGCGTCGGAGTGCCCGGCGAGCCCAGCGCCCTCCCCCTCCCACTTCAGCCCCGCACACCACAACTCCCGCCCCTCTTCGAAGGCATGGATGTCGGTGCCGATGCCGACCTGCGGCAGCACGGGCATGCCGGCCCCGGCACCGGCCCCGGCCGAGGCCCCGGTCTCAGAACCCATCGTTCAGCCTCCTCCGCGCCAGAACCGCCTCCGCGAGCACCAGATCCAGCGGCCGGGTGACCTTGAAGGCCTCCTCGTGCCCGGGCACGACCACGACCTGAAGACCGAGCTGCTCCACCATGCTCGCGTCATCGGTGACGTTGTCGGTGACGGTCTCGTGAGCGCGTACGAGGGTGTCGCGGTCGAAACCCTGCGGGGTCTGCACGGCACGCAGCAGCGCACGCTCCGGCGTCGCGACCACGGGCTCGGGTTCGCCGACGGCGGCCGCGGGCTCGACCTGCTTGACGGTGTCCGCGAGGGGCAGCGCCGGGACGACCGCGGGAGCGCCCTCACGGACGGCCTCGATGACGGCGTCGACCGTGTCGACCGGCACCAGCGGACGTGCCGCGTCGTGCACGAGCACGATGTCGATGCCGGGCGGCAGCGCGTCGAGCCCGAGTCGCACGGACTCCTGCCGGGTGTCTCCGCCGGGCACGACGAGGAAGTCGGTGCGCTCGGGCAGGGCGTGCGCGTCGAGCAGCGTCTTCACTTCGGCGGCCCCGTCGGGCGGGGCCACGACGACGACGAGGGAGACGGCACGGGACGCGGCCATGGCGCGCACCGCGTGGATGAGCATGGGGGTGCCGTTCAGCGCTCGAAGCGCTTTGGGGGCGCCCGGCCCGAGGCGCACGCCCCGGCCGGCGGCCGGAATCACGGCCGCGGTACGGCTCCCTGAAGGCGTGGGGCGGGAATCGTCAGACATCGGTTCCTGTCAGGTTTGTGTGCTCGGGCTACGTGGGTATGGCCACAGCGTGCCGGGCGCGACGCCTTGACCGGACCCTTCCGTGACATCCGGTCGAGACAGCTGCCCGGGCCCGGCACGCCAAGTATCGGGGGCCAAGTATCGGGGTCTCGGGTCCATGAATCGATGCCCGTGATTCAGCCGTGATTCAGCGGGGTTCCCGTGAATCGGTGGGTCTGCGACCGTACGATCCGTACGACGTCCGAGCGTGGACATGCCGCAGCGCCCGGCGACAGCAATTACGTACGGTAATTACGTCATCGGGCACCGCGGCATTTCATTAACGCCGAACCGCTCGTTTCGCCTCTGGTCAAGGAAAGCGATCAGAGCGTGACGGGCGTCAGGACGCGAGGACCTCGTCGAGCAGGGCCTCGGCCTTGTCCTCGTTCGTGTTCTCCGCGAGGGCGAGCTCGCTCACCAGGATCTGGCGGGCCTTGGCGAGCATGCGCTTCTCGCCGGCGGAGAGTCCACGCTCGCGCTCACGACGCCACAGGTCACGGACTACTTCCGCGACCTTGATGACATCACCGGAGGCGAGCTTCTCGAGATTTGCCTTGTAACGACGCGACCAGTTCGTGGGCTCCTCGGCATACGGCGCGCGCAGTACCTCGAAGACCCGGTCCAGCCCGTCCTGACCGACCACATCACGTACGCCGACGAACTCCGCATTGTCCGCTGGCACACGCACCGTCAGGTCGCCCTGAGCGACCTTCAGCACCAAGTAGGTCTTGTCCACGCCTTTGATCTGGCGAGTTTCGATAGCCTCGATCAGCGCGGCCCCGTGATGGGGATAGACCACGGTGTCGCCAACCTTGAACGTCATGTGACAGGTACCCCTTCCGTGGCTATCCAGGGTAACACGGAAACGGCGTGTTCTGAATGGCGTTTTCGCAGGTCAGGGCATATCTCGGGGCTTGACAATCGCAACATGAACGTGCTTCGGAGGGACCGCGGAAGGCGGTATTCGCAGGTCGGAGCGGCTCTCCGAGTGAGGTGAAACGCGCACGTTACAACACCCCGAAGCCCCGTTCGCGTGCCCGAACGTCCGGATTTGTCGGGTTCCGAGCTCCTGGCGTGCGCTACTCCGTTCGGCGACCGGAGTCGGGTGCGAGGCGAATCCGGAATTGATCACGGCGGCCGCGGATCCACCGAACACCATCCGGAGATCAACCGAAGATCGGCCGAAGATCAATTCTCCTGACACCCCATGCATTCCTTACGGGAAATCCGCAAGCCCCCGCCGGAGGGACTTACTGGGGGCTGCTTATGTGAATGGCGGACCATGTGCGGCCAATGGGGCCCGAGAGGCGCTCGTGAGAGGCGTTCGCGAGAGAGGCTCGGCGATGAGTGACAGGCGGGAGCACGGGGCGACGGCCGGTGCCGGCGGCGCCTGAAGGAACGTACGGCCGGTGCCCGAAGGGGCGTAGAGGCGGGTCGGGTGCGGCGGCACGGGAACGGCTCGGTAACCTAAGGCCGCTGACCGACCCTTAGGGCGGCTTTATTCCGGAGCCGCTCTGCTTCGCCCACGTTCAAGGAGTTGCCGCCGCCGTGAGCAGCAGCCTTCGACGCGGCGCCCTCGCCGCCGCCGCCACCGCGTTCTCGATCGCCTCGCTCGCCGCGTGCGCTGCCGGAAACCAGGCCCAGACGCTGGAGGTCAAGCCGGACAACGCGGCCATCAGCGTCGGCGACATCAAGATCCAGAACGCCGTAGTCATCACCCAGCCCGAACTGGAGTCGACGGGTCCGGCCGTGGTCTCCGCGACGGTGTTCAACACCGGCCGCAGCGACCAGACGCTGGAGTCGATCACCGTGGAGGGCATCGGCAAGCCCGCCGAGCTCAAGCCCGCGAAGGGCTCAGGACGGCTGACCGTCCCGGCCGGCGGTTCGGTGATCCTCGGCGGCAAGGGCAACGCCTCCGCCGTACTGGAGAGCAGCCGCGAGGCCTTCAAGGACGGCGACGCGCAGCCGGTCACCTTCACCTTCAGCACGACCGGTGACGTGAAGCTGGAGGCGTTCGTCCACCCGGCCGAGGGCTACTTCTCCGAGTGGGGCCCGACGGAGGCTCCGAAGGCTCCGGGCTCGGAAACGCCCAGGGAGCCCGCCGGGTCCGCGTCTCCGTCGGACTCCGTGTCGGGTTCGCCGGCCGACCCGGAGTCCGGTGAGGGTGCGGGCGAGGCCGGAGCGGAGGGCGAGGCCGGAGCGGGCGTCAGCGGCGGGGCGTCGTCGAGCTCGCCGGCCACGGGTTCGCAGGAGTCCGCGGACCACTGACGTACGCGTGCGTATGCAGATACGCACGCACGTGCACGACTCCGAAGGGCGGTACCCCTCTCCAGGGGTACCGCCCTTCGGCCGTGCTGTGCTCAGTAGGTGGCGGTTTACGGCTCGAACTTGTACCCGAGTCCACGAACCGTCACCAGGTACCGCGGCGCGCCCGGGTCCGGCTCGATCTTGGCGCGAAGGCGCTTGACGTGAACGTCCAGCGTCTTGGTGTCGCCCACGTAGTCGGCGCCCCAGACCCGGTCGATGAGCTGCATGCGCGTGAGCACGCGGCCCGCGTTCCGGAGCAGCATCTCCAGGAGGTCGAACTCCTTGAGGGGGAGGTCGACCTTGGAGCCGGAGACGGTGACCACGTGGCGGTCGACGTCCATCCGGACCGGGCCCGCCTCCAGGGCGGCCGGGGTGACCTCCTCGGGCTCGCCGCGGCGGCGCAGGACGGCCCGGATACGGGCGACCAGCTCGCGCGACGAGAAGGGCTTGGTGACGTAGTCGTCGGCTCCTATTTCGAGCCCCACGACCTTGTCGATCTCGCTGTCCTTGGCGGTGACCATGATCACCGGGACGTTGGAACGGCTGCGCAGCTGGCGGCACACCTCGGTGCCGGGCAGGCCGGGCAGCATCAGGTCGAGGAGGACGAGGTCGGCGCCGTTGCGCTCGAACTCGTCGAGGCCGTCGGGCCCGGTGGTCGCGATCGCGACCTCGAAGCCCTCTTTGCGGAGCATGTAGGACAGGGCGTCGGAGAAGGACTCCTCGTCCTCGACGACGAGCACTCGGGTCACGGAAGGACCTCCGGGGCAGGATGCGGTTCATACGGGGATGTGACGGTGGTCGTCCCGTCGGACTGCCCGGCGTCGTCCTCTTCGTCGAGGCCGGGCGGATGACCGGGCGGGTGGCCGGTCGTGTGGCCGGTCGCGCGGTCGCGGGCCGCACCCGCCTCCGGCAGCCGCAGGGTGAAGGTGGAGCCCTGACCCTCGGAGCTCCACACCGTGACCTCCCCGCCGTGCGAGGCGGCCACGTGCTTGACGATCGCCAGGCCGAGTCCCGTACCACCGGTGGCACGGGAACGGGCCGGGTCGACGCGGTAGAAGCGCTCGAAGACGCGCTCCTTGTCCTTGTCGGAGATGCCGATGCCCTGGTCGGTCACGGCGATCTCGATGAGCTCTCCGCCGGGCGCGGTCACCCGGCGCGCGGCTATGCCCACCCGGGTGCGGGCGGGCGAGTAGTTGACGGCGTTCTCGACGAGGTTGCCGAGAGCCGCGGCGAGCTGGCCCCTGTTGCCCCAGATGCTGAGGTCGGCGGTGCCTCCGGCGGCCATGGTGATCTGCTTGGCGCCGGCCTGGTGGCGGCAGCGGTCGATCGCCTCGGCGACGAGTTCGTCGACGCGTACGGGCTCGGCGTCCTCCAGGGGGTCGTCGTTCTGGACCCGGGAGAGGTCGATGAGTTCCTGGACGAGGTTGGTGAGGCGGGTGGCCTCTATCTGCATGCGCCCGGCGAACCGTTCCACGGCTTCCGGGTCCTCGGAGGCGCCCATCACGGCCTCCGAGAGGAGGGAGAGCGCGCCTACGGGGGTCTTGAGCTCGTGGCTGACGTTGGCGACGAAGTCGCGTCGTACGGCCTCGATACGGCGGGCCTCGGTGAGGTCCTCGACGAGGAGCAGTACGAGCCGGGAGCCGAGCGGCGCGACGCGGGCGGACACGGCGAGGGCTTCGCCGCGGCCGGTGCCGCGCCGGGGCAGGTCCAGCTCGACCTGTCGTATCTCCCCGTCCCGCCGCGTGTCCCGGGCCATCAGGAGCATCGGCTCGACGGCCAGTTTCCCGCCGCGTACCAGCCCGAGGGCGTACGCGGCGGAGCTGGCCTTGACCACGGCGTCCGCCTCGTCGAGCACGACTGCGGAGGAGCGCAGCACGGACAGGACCGTGTCCACGCCCGGCGGAAGCACCGGGTCCGTGTGCAGCGAGGTGCGGGTGGGCCGCTTCTGCTCCCGCTCGCTCCAGCGGAACGCCAGCGTGGCGATGACGCCGGTGAGTACACCGGCGATCGCTGCCGCTGCGGCGACCGCCGCGTTCACGTCCATGTCTCCAGGTTAGGCGCGCTGTGCGCCCCCGTCACAGCCGTCCGAGGGCCGACTCGAACACTCGTCGCCCAGAGTTCACCCTGGAGACCATGCGGGTTCACTTCGTACGACCGGGATGCATAGGGCACCCACCTGGGAGAAGGGGCGGTGTCGCCCAGAGTTCACCTGGGAGCCAGCGATGGTTCATTTGGGGGGTCGGAAACCGACGCGTTCAGGCCGGAGCGTGGGAGCGTGGGGTTCACAAGCCACTTTGAACCCCCCGAAGCAGACGTGAGACGTGAGAGAGGGACACCTGATGCGGGACGCGTACCACGAGGAACTTGACTCGATCGGCGAAGGCCTGGTCGAGATGGCCCGGCTGGTCGGGTCGGCGATCGGTCGCGCCACGACGGCGATCCTCGACTCCGATCTGAAGCTGGCGGAGACCGTGATCGCGGGCGACCAGAAGGTCGACGATCTGCAGCACGAGCTCGAGGCACGGGCGATAGCCCTGCTGGCCCGGCAGCAGCCCGTGGCCACCGACCTGCGGATCGTCGTCACCTCGCTGCGGATGTCCGCCGACCTGGAGCGCTCCGGCGACCTCGCCCAGCATGTGGCGAAGCTCGCGCGGCTGCGCTTCCCGGAGCGCGCGATCCCGCACGACCTGCATGCCACGATCCTGGAGATGGGCCAGCTCGCACAGCGCCTGATGGCCAAGGCCGCCGAGGTCATCATCACCAAGGACGTCGACCTCGCCCTCCAGCTGGAGCAGGACGACGACGCGATGGACCTCCTCCACCGCACCCTCTTCCAGCACCTCCTGGACGACCGCTGGCAGCACGGCATCGAGACGGCCGTCGACGTGACGCTGCTGGGCCGCTACTACGAGCGCTTCGCCGACCATGCGGTGTCGGTGGCGAACCGGGTGGTGTACCTGGTGACGGGCGAGCACGCGGACGAGATCAACGCGGCGCCGGCTGTGGACGGAGCGTGAGCCCCCGGCGGTTGGGCCGGGCGCCCATGGGGGTGCCGGGTCCGCTGCTTGGGCGGGTGCGGGTGCGTGGGGGCTGGTCGCGCCCACGCGGCGGAGCCGCATGATCGACACAGCCTCGCGCCCCTTGGTACTCCGTGGTGGGGGCGCGTCGTGATTGCGTAGGAGCGGCTGAGCCTCTGTGCGCCGTTGATGCGCCTGGCCTGGTGGGGGTGCAATGGGCGTAGGCAGAAGCCTTCGAGGAGGGACCCATGGCCGAATCCCCCACCACGACCGACCCCACCCAGGATCGCGAGACCGAGCAGCCCGCCGAGGTCAGGAACCTGCCGCTCTTCGGCGCCTGCGGCTGCGGCTCGGGCTGCGGCTGCGGGTGCCAGTCCGGCAATCCTTGCCAGTGCGGCTGACTCACGTACGGCGTACGTAGGACTACGAAAGGGCCCCGCTTCAGGTGCGGGGCCCCTTCGTTTCAGTTCGTCTCAGCACCAGTCCGAACCGGTGCGGTCCGCGACGATCTCCACCAGTACGGAACCGTCACCCGCGTCTTCCACGTCGAGATACGCGGTCGTGCCCCCGATCCGCTTCGTGAAGCAGTCGGAACCGGAGGCGGCGGAGGCCGAGTCGCGCGGACGCCAGCCGTTTGCCTGAGCGGCGTCCCGATAGTGGACGAGGGCGCTCTCGCGGGAACCGCCGTAGGAGTAGCTGTTCCCGGCGTACACCCACAGATCGTCGTCGTCGCAGCCTTTGTACGGCCTCCCTTGCCCGGCCCCCGCCGGGCCGGCGTCCAGCACCGGGTCCCCGGCGATCGCCGCCGCGAGCCGGTCCTCCTTCTCGCCGCACCCGTACACGACCAGGAAGTACCCGGCCGGGATCCCCACCGTCACCACCACCGCCGCAGCCAGGACCGCGAGGCCGGCCGACTTGATCCCCACCCTGCGCTGTCGCATGACGCGGGACCCTAGCCTGGGACTCCGGTGGGACTCCGGGCCGGACTTCAGCGAACCTCGGTCACACTCACCGCCGCGTCCGAGCCAACAGCAGGACGGCGGCCACCGCTCCCACGGCTCCCACGGCTCCGGCGGACAGGTAGCCGCGGGTGGAACGGTAGGACAGCACGGACCACTGCGACTGCGCGGACAACGCCGATCCCGTGCTCAGCACGGACCCGGCCGAGACCCGCGACAGGGCGGACCCGATCGAGCCGATCGACAGGGCACTCCCCACCGAGCCGACGGACAGGGCCGAGCCGACGGACCCGATGGACAACACCGAACCCACCGAGCCGATCGACAACACCGAGTCCCGCGACCACAGGGACAACACGGAGCCCGGGGAGGCGCGACGCGTGGACAGTACGGAATGTGCGGACAGTGCGGACAGCTTGGTCATGGGGCCATCTTGCCCATGGATTCCGCAGGTTGGCACACGAATGCCGAGTGCTGTTCGTCGAGTGCCGTTCCTCGTGTGCCGTTCCTCGTGTGCCTCATCGGTCCTAGGATCGGGCCATGAGCAGGACCGACCGCGCCAGCCGGTTGATCGCGGCACCACCGGCGACTGTCTACGGCGCCCTCCTCAACCGCGAGTCGCTGGAGGCCTGGCTGCCGCCGGACGGCATGCGTGGGCGGGTCGAGCGGTGGGATCCCCGGCCCGGTGGCGGGTTCCGGATGATCCTCACCTACCTCGACGCCTCCGACAGCCCGGGCAAGACCTCAGGTGCGACGGATGTCGTCGACGTGGGATTCGCCGACCTGGTGCCGCCCGAGCGCGTGGTGCAGCGGGCGGTGTTCGAGGCCGACGACCCGTCGTACGCGGGCACCATGACGATGACCTGGTACCTCGCCGCCGCCGGTGACGGGACCGAGGTGACCGTCACCGCCACGGACGTGCCACCCGGCATCGACCAAGCGGCCCACGAGACCGGGATCGCCTCCTCGCTGGCCAACCTGGCGTCGTACGTCGAGGCGGCCGGCTGACGGAGTTCCCGCCGGCCGGCCGGGATCGGGTTGCCGTGGAAGATTGCGGACGGGCAGATCCATCAGAAGGGCCCCAGCCCCGGAAAACGTGTGGAGCGGCGGGCGCGCGTCGTGCACGATCACCGGCATGACCGAGCACGGGCAGTACGAGCAGGTCTTCGCGCCCCTGCGCGGGGCACGGGCCTGGGGTGTCCGTGTCCCCGGCTTCATCGACCGCGACGACCCGGTGCCGCGCTTCGCCCCCATGGGCGACACCGTCTACCTCGTCTTCGACGAGGGGTATCTGCGGGTGGACGCCCGCGGCGGCGGTGGACAGCTCGCCTTCCGGCCGGTGTCCGAGCCGACCCCTGGCGCCGACTGGGATCTCGACGAGGACGAGTTCGCCGTCGGCGACTACGGGTCGCACTTCCTCGGCGACGACGGTCAGCTCAAGGCCATCACCCAGGTCCGGTACGCCCTCAACGACGAGTCCGACCGGGCGGCCGGCACCGTCCGGGCGGCCGAGATCCGGTTCGAGTACGGCGGTGTGCTGTTCCTCGACCCCATGTGCTACTGGGGCATCCGGCTCCAGGGGACGGGGGCGTATGAGCGCTGGCTGGCCTGGGAACGGGAGGACAGCCACCGGCGTGCCGTCTTCGGCCGGCTCGAAGAACGCATCTGGATCCCTTAGCGCCCCGTAGCACCCCGACCAGTGCCCCAATCAGCACTCCGATCAGTGCCCCGAGTCGGAGATGTTCCTCCACCCGGCCGCCCGCCACGCCCGCAGCGTGAGAAATCATGAAGCATGCGCCCGGATGGCTGGTACCTCACCGAAGACGTCGACGACTTTCTCGCCCGAGCCGGGGAGTTCCTGCGCTCGCGACCCGTTCCGCACATCATGCCGCTGACCTGGACCGAGAGACTACGTACCCGCGGGGCGGCCGCGTACGGCATCCGAGCCCAGGTCTTCGGCCTACTGGAGCGAGCGGGCGAGGTCATCGCCACCTTCCACCGCCTCGCGCCCCGCGGCCTGAGCCTCACTCCCCTCACCCCCGAGCAGGCCGACACCCTCGCCGCCCACCTGGCCGCCCTCGGCCACCCCCTGCCGTCCGTCAGCGCGGACCACGCCACCGCCACCGCTTTCGCCGAGGCCTGGCAGCGGCACACGGGCGCGACACCCACGCTCAGTGCCCGGCTCCACCTGTACCGCCTCGGCACGCTCACCCCGCCGGATCCGCTCCCGGCGGGCCGGGGCCGACTCGTGGGCGAGCAGGACCATGAGCAACTCATGGACTGGTGCCGTGAGTTCGCCGCGGACGTCGGGGAGGTCGTCTCCATGGACGCCGGCTCCTGGGCCCGCACCCGCTTCGCCGACAAGAGCTACACGTTCTGGGAGACCCCGGACGGCACGCCCGTCTCCATGGCGGGCGTGAACCCGATGGTCGCCGGCCGGATGGTCCAGGTGGACCCCGTGTACACCCCGGCCCACCTGCGCGGCCGCGGCTACGCGGGCGCCGCGACGGTCGAGGTCAGCCGGGCCGCGCTCGCCGCTGGCGCCACGGAGGTCGTGCTGTTCACGAACGCGGCCAACCCGACCAGCAACGCCCTCTATCAGCGGATCGGGTACGTCCCGGTCACCGACTTCGCCGGGTACGACTTCTCGTCCGCCGCGGCGGCTTCGGCCGTCGGTACGTCGGCCGGATAGAACTGGGCGTACCAGCGGCGCAGCGCCTTGATGCCCTTCTCGTGCGGGAGCAGGACAGGGTGCGGTCGGTGGATCTTGTGGTCCCAGATCCGGACCTCCTCGCGCACCTCTTTCAGGGCTTCCGCGCGAAAGGCGAACTTGAGGAAGGGCACCAGGAACGGGAGCCGGGCGGGCTTGCGGACGTAGTACAGCATCCGCATCTCGCTCGTACGGTCGTCGACGGGCGTGGTGAGTGCGACGGCGGTCACCGAGAGGACGGGGCCGTGGACGCGCACCACCATGACGCCCGGTCCGTACATGAACGAGTCGAAGGTGTTGTTGATGTCCCGGCCGAGTACGCGCCGGTGGATGTGGCCGCGTACCTCGGCGAAGGGGCCGTCGGGCCGCAGGTGCTGGACGGGTGGTTCGCTCTGGCCGTGGATGAAGTGGAAGTGGGACTCGTCGACGATGTTCTCGCGCATCTCCTGTATGTGGATGCGCGCCCGGCAGACGTCGTCGATCGGCGCGGCGAAGTCCCTGGAGACCGTCTCCGGGATTTCCGGTATCTCCCATGACGGCGCCGTCGGCCCGGTGTGGACGAAGACGAGCCCGCTGTGCTCACGGACCGGGAAGCCGCCCAAGGTCACCTTGGGGGTGCGGGCCGCGAACGGGGCGTGCGCGCACCGGCCGTCGGTGCCGAACCGCCAGCCGTGGAACGGGCACTCCACGGTGCCGTCCACGACCTTGCCGCCGACGCCCAGATGCGCGCCGTAGTGCGGGCAGTGGGCGTCCCGTACGGCGGGCTGCCCGTCCGCGCCGCGGAAGGCGATGAGGGCTCGCCCGAAGTAGTGCAGATTGACGACCCTGCCCGGTCGCAGCTCGTCGCTACGGAGCACGGCATACCACCCATACGGCACAGGCGGCATCGGATACTCGTCGGCTCGCTGATCACGGGGCAGGCCGACGAGGGCGTCATGGCTGTCAGAGCTGTCATGGCTGCGACGAAACGGCATGGGCAGATGCTAGCGAGAGGCCCGGCGGGGGCGGGGGTCGCCACGGTGAGCGGAATGAGCCACTCCTGCCCCCTGAGGACTGACGGTCGAACCTGACGTACGCCCTGCTCACGGACCGGCCGGGTGGAACTGACGATCAACGTGGCGGTGCTGCTGGCTGTTGTCGTCGTCTGGCGACTACGTCGACGCGTACAGGCCAGAAGCCGGTCCGACCAGACTCTGACCGTTGCCATAGTGCTGGTGCTCGGGGTGCTGATCGCCCCGACCGCCTTCGGCCGGTGGATCCTTGACGTCGTGGGCCAACTCGCGCAGAGCATTTCGCAGGCGGACGGCCCATGAGCGGCCCGAAGCCGGCCCCGGCACGCCGAAAAGCCCTCCGCCCGCGGGAATCCGCAGGCGGAGGGCTGAAGAGCTTGATCGAGTCGGGCTACTTCTTCTTGCCCTGGTTCTTCACGGCCTCGATCGCCGCCGCGGCCGCGTCCAGGTCGAGGTAGGTACCGCCCGGGTTCAGCGGCTTGAAGTCGCCGTCGAGTTCGTACGACAGGGGGATGCCCGTCGGGATGTTGAGGCCCGCGATGTCGGCGTCCGAGACGCCGTCGAGGTGCTTGACGAGGGCGCGCAGGGAGTTGCCGTGCGCGGCGACCAGGACCGTGCGGCCGGTCAGGAGGTCCGGGACGATGCCGTCGAACCAGTACGGCAGCATGCGGACGACGACGTCCTTGAGGCACTCCGTCTGCGGGCGCAGCTCCGGCGGGAGGGTCGCGTAGCGCGGGTCGTCGAACTGCGAGTACTCGGCGTCGCGGTCCAGCGGCGGCGGAGGCGTGTCGTACGAGCGGCGCCACAGCATGAACTGCTCCTCGCCGAACTCGGCGAGCGTCTGGGCCTTGTCCTTGCCCTGGAGGGCGCCGTAGTGGCGCTCGTTCAGGCGCCAGGAGCGGTGGACCGGGATCCAGAGGCGGTCCGCGGACTCCAGGGCGAGCTGGGCGGTGCGGATCGCGCGCTTCTGGAGCGAGGTGTGGACCACGTCGGGCAGCAGGCCGGCGTCCTTGAGCAGCTCACCGCCGCGGACTGCCTCCTTCTCGCCCTTCTCGTTGAGGTTGACGTCCACCCAGCCGGTGAACAGGTTCTTCGCGTTCCATTCGCTCTCGCCGTGGCGGAGGAGGATCAGCTTGTACGGTGCGTCGGCCATGGCCCCGAGCGTAATCCAACCCACGAATCGCTCGCGCGCCCGCCCGGAAGTCGGACACGGGCCCACCCGGGGCGGCCAGACAGTTGACGGTTTCTGTTAATTGAGTGGCCTCCCGGAGCGACCTACTCGTAAGTTCTGCTCAGCAGCTGAGCCACTTACATGCCAGCTGAGACACTTACTGCCGGTGGGGGATCCCGATGTCACTCACGTCCATAAGACGTGCCACCCGAGAATCGGTCTCGGGGCTCCCCCGCGAGTTCTGGTGGCTGTGGACCAGCACGCTGGTCAACCGGCTGGGGGCGTTCGTCGCCACCTTCATGGCCCTGTATCTCACTCTCGACCGCGGCTACTCCGCCTCGTACGCCGGACTCGTCGCCGCCCTCCACGGCCTCGGCGGAGTCGTCTCCTCCCTCGGCGCGGGCATCATGACGGACCGGCTCGGGCGGCGGCCCACTCTCCTGATCGCCCAGTCGTCCACCGCCGTCTCCGTCGCGCTGCTCGGCTTCATGCACCACCCGCTCGCGATCGCCGCGGTCGCGTTCCTCGTCGGGATGGCGAGCAACGCCTCCCGGCCGGCCGTGCAGGCGATGATGGCCGACATCGTCCGGCCCGAGGACCGTGTCCGGGCCTTCTCCCTCAACTACTGGGCCATCAACCTCGGGTTCGCGATCTCGTCCATGGGGGCCGGGTTCATCGCCGAGTTCAGCTATCTCGCCGGGTTCCTCATCGAGGCCGGGATGACGATGATCTGCGCGATCGTCGTCTTCGCGAAGCTGCCGGAGTCCAGGCCGACGCGGACCGCGGCCGAGAAGGCGGCCCCCGAGGTCGGCCTCGGCACCGTCCTGCGCGACGGCCGCTTCATGAGCGTCGTCAGCCTGTCCTTCCTCGTCGCGCTGATCTTCCAGCAGGGAGCCGTGGGCCTGCCGGTGGCGATGGGCGAGGCCGGGTTCACACCCGCCGACTACGGCCTGGCGATCGCGGTCAACGGCGTCCTCATCGTCGCCCTGCAGATCCCGGTCACCCGCTTCATCGAACACCGGGACCCGAGACGCCTCCTCGTCCTCTCGTCCCTCCTCGCCGGGTACGGCTTCGGGCTCACAGCCTTCGCCGGCTCGGTCGGCGTCTTCGCCCTCACGGTCTGCGTCTGGACCCTCGCCGAGATCGTCAACGCACCCACCCAGACGAGTCTCGTCGTCCGCCTCTCCCCCACCCATGGCCGCGGCCGCTACCAGGGCATGTACACGATGTCCTGGGCGGTGGCCTCCCTCGTCGCCCCGCTGATGTCCGGCCTCGTCATCGACCGGTACGGGGCCGAGTGGCTGTGGGGCATCTGCGCGGTGATCGGTACGGCGGCCGGGGCGGGGTACGGGCTGCTGATGCGGCGACTGCCGGCGGACGAACCCGCCAGGGAGGCGGAGGTCCCGGCGACCACGAAGCCCGAGGTCAACGCGGCCTGAGCCACACCGGGTCCCGGCCGGGCCGGGCCTGGCGTGGCCATGCCGACTCCCCCGACTCCCCCGACTCCCCCGGCTCACGGATGCATCCGCGCCCCCTTCACCACCTTGTCCACCCCGTTCCGGGGCCCGTACACCGCGAGCCCCACCAGGTCCAGGTCACCCGTGGGGACGGCCCCCGTACGGCCGCCCGGTTGTCGCGGTCGTTGCCCGTGGTGAACAGGTCGGAGGTGAAGAGCGAGCGCGGGAGCGCACGGGACAGGGCCCGGCCGTGCGCCGCGGTCAGCGTCTCCTTCGTAGCCTCGAAGATCAGCACGGGCTGGCGGAACATCGGCAGATAGCCGACCCCGTCCGCGTCGGCGTACGGCTCGCCCATCACCTCGGGGACGGCCGTTCCCAGGCCGCTGACCAGGAAGGCGGTCACGTTCAGCCGCTGCCAGGGCTCCAGGTCCTCCCGCAGCAGGACGGCGATCTTGGTGTCGAAGCGGATGGGGGCCCGGGCGTTCTGAAGGGGTTCGCTGCTCATGTCCCGAGACTGCCGACCGCCCTGCCACCCCGTCTTGTACGTTTCTTGCATGGTGGTCCGGCGCGAAGTCTCCGCCTGGCGCCCGCGCGTGCCGGGTGTCGTTGAGGTCTTCCACGCCCACTTCACCGAGTACGCGTACCCGATGCACGTACACGACGCGTGGACCCTCCTGATCGTCGACGACGGAGCCGTGCGCTACGACCTCGACCGGCACGAGCACGGCACCCCGCACGACACGGTCTCGCTGCTGCCGCCGCACGTGCCGCACAACGGCTCGCCGGTCACCGAGCACGGTTTCCGCAAGCGCGTCCTCTATCTGGACCTGAGCCGGCTCGACGAGAGCCTGATCGGCCCCGCGGTGGACGAGCCGGACCTGGTGGACCCCGTACTGCGGCTGCGCGTCGGGCAGTTGCACACCGCCCTCGCGCACCCCGGGGACGAACTGGAGGCGGAGAGCAGGCTGACGCTGATCGGGGAGCGGCTGCGCGGGCATCTGCGCCCCCGGCTCGTCGAGGACGCCCCGCAGGCCGACCGCCCGCTCGCCCGCCGGCTGCGTGAACTCCTCGACGAGCGTCTCGTGCGGGGCATCGACCTGGCCGAGGCCGCGCGGCTCGTGCACGCCCATCCGGCGCACCTGGTACGGGCGTTCAGCGGCGCGTTCGGCATCGCCCCGCACCAGTACCTGATGTCCCGTCGCGTGGACCGCGCCCGACGCCTGCTGCTGGCCGGCCGGCCGCCGGGCGAGGTGGCCGCCGCGACCGGCTTCTACGACCAGTCCCATCTGACCCGCCACTTCAAGCGGTTGGTGGGCGTCACCCCGGGGCGTTACCGCGTCAGCTCGCGCTGAGCCTCGTACAGGTTCCGCGGTCGTACGACGTCCGTGGTGCCGTACAGCTCCAGCCGACTGTGTAGGTCTCCGGTGAAGTCGGGTACGTCGATCTGGCCGAACTCGCTCACTTCGTTGATGCCGACCGTGGCGCTGTACGGGGCGAGGCCGTCGATCTTCATCAGGCCGGCGCGGGCGTTGGTGACCCGGATGTTCCAGTGGGTGAAGCGGGCGCCGAAGAGCGGCCCTGCGCTCGCGTCCCCGCCGTGGCGGCCGTTGTTGGTGACCGTGATGTCGGTGCGGACGTTCGCGAAGGGCATGCCGCGGTGGGAGTCGAAGGTGCCCATGCGCATGTCGCCGCGCGACCAGACGTTGTAGGAGGAGAGGCCCTCGACGTTGATGCCGTGGAGTTGGGTGCCGGCGGGCGCCGGGGTTGTGCGCCCCTCGATCGTGAAGTCCTCGACGAGGTTGTCGTGCGAGCCCTCGCGGCAGAAGTACGGGTGGTGCGAACCCCGGCCCGCCACCCGGGTGTTGCGCAGAGTGCAGGCCGAGGCGGCCACCAGGCCGAAGCCGTTGTCCATGTGGCGTACGACGATGTCGTCGGCCCAGCAGTCGTACGCGCACTGGAACGTGACCCCGTTGAAGCCCTGGTCGAGGAGGTGCGGGGCCTGCGGGGTCTCGACGGCTTCGAGGGTGAGGCCTTCCACCCCGGAGCCGGTCAGGGCCCGGACGTGGGTGGTGAGGCGGGGGTCCCACTCCGGGCGTACGTCGAGCGGGAGCGGGCGCTCCAGGGTGACCTTTTCGCCCTGCACGCGCGCGATGCGCACGGGCCACTCGTACGGGACGTAGCTGGTCAACTTTGTCTTGTCGTCCCAGTAGTAGGCCTCCGGGCCCGGGCCGCCGCCCGCCATGTGCTCCAGGAGGGTGTGGCCGGTGTCGTCGGCGAGGCGGAGGAGCACGAGCCGGCCGGGGCTCAGGCGCGAGGCGTCGGCGACCCGGACCGACCAGGAACCGCGGACCGCGGGCTCGACCCTCGTGAGGGTCTCCCACTCGTCGCGCTTGTTGCCCGTCCAGCCCTCGAAGGGCCATGCCCTCGCTCTGATGGCGGTCGTCAGGGTGGTGAAGCGGTCCGCCGGGCAGAGCCAGAGGAGGCCGCCCGCCCAGGACCAGGACGACTTGTCGCCGCCGTAGCGCGACCCGTAGAGGCCGATCAGCTCGGTGAGGTTCCTGGTCGCGTACAGCTTCGTACGGTCGCTGCCGGCGCCGCGCAGGACGACGTTCGAGTGGCCGACGCGGATCAGGCCGTCGAGGCGGTACGTGCCGGGCGGGACGAGAACCGTGCCGCCGCCGGCCCTTCCGGCGGCGGCGACGGCACGGTTGATCGCCGGGGCGGAGTCGGCCGAGCCGTCCGCCGTGGCGCCGTACGCGCGGACGTCGGCCACGACGGGGCGGCGGGGGAAGTGCGCCGCCCCGGCGCGCTGGCCGGCCCTTCCGACGTACGGGATCTGTGGGTGCGTGAAGGGGGTGCGGGTGAACTCGCGCCAGAGGGCGGGCACTTCGCCCGTGCCCGTGCCCATATCTGTGCCCATGGGCGCTTGACCGGCGTTCGTACGGGCCAGGGGTCCGTTCTGCCAGTCGGTCGCCGCGGTCCGCCGGGAGGTGGCGGCCGCCGCCGGTCCGCCGGTCGCGGTGCCCGCCGCGGCGCCTGCCGCGACGGCAGTCGCACTGCCGAGCAGGGCCCGTCTGGTGATGCCCTCACAGCCGTTGCTCATGTCCGAACCGCCTTCCAGGGATGGAGACTTCCATGGATGTGAACGACGTTCAGATGTGCGTGAGCGGCGAGCATGCCACGGCGCCCGAGAGGGAGGAAGGGGTCGTGCAATGGTTAATTAATATGGACCATTGGGTCAGGTTGGATCAGCTGGTCGGACGCTGAGTCAGATGACTGAACGCGTCCAGGTTGCGCGTGGACTCGCCGCGCGACGTCCGCCAGGCGTACTCCTTGCGGATCGCGGACGCGAAACCGAGCTCCAGGAGCGTGTTGAAACTGCCGTCGGCGGCCTCCAGGACCGAGCCGAGCAGGCGGTCGACCTCGGCGGCGGTGACCGCGGCCAGCGGCAGTTTGCCGGTCACGTAGACGTCGCCGAGCGGGTCGACGGCGTAACCGACGCCGTAGAGCTTGAGGTTGCGCTCCAGGAGCCAGCGCTGCACTCCGGCCTCGTTCTCGTCCGGGTGCCGGATCACGAAGGCGTTGAGGGAGAGGGAGTGCCGGCCGACGATCAGCGAGACGGTCGTCGACAGCTTGCGGGTGCCGGGGAGCTTCACCACGAAGTTGCCGCGCTCAGGACGCTCCCATTCGAGCTCGGCGTCCTTCAGGAACTCCTCGATGACCTGCGCCGCCCGCTGCTCGTCAGCCTGTACGTCAGCCATGGTGGGAGCGTACGTGACGGCGGTGGTCGTGCATCGCCGCCGTGTAGACGTCCGCCGTGGCCGCGGCCGCCGTGTCCCAGCCGAAGGACCTGGCGTGCCAGGCGGCGGCCGTGCCCATCCGGTCCGGGAGTGCGGGGTTGTCGGCGAATTCGCCCAGCACGCGCGCGTAGTCGGCGGGATCGTGGCCGGGCACCAGGAAGCCGGTCTCCTTGTGGCGGACGGCGACGGGCAGGCCGCCCACCGCCGCCGCGAGCACCGGCGTGCCGGCCGCCTGCGCCTCTATGGCGACGAGCCCGAAGGACTCGCTGTAGGAGGGCATCACGAGGACGGACGCGGCCCGGAACCAGTCCGCGAGCTGGTCCTGGCCGACGGGCGGATGGAACCGCACGACGTCGGCGATACCGAGCCGGGCGGCGAGTTTCTGCAGGCCCTCGGGCTTGGCGAGGCCGCTGCCGCTCGGACCGCCCACTACGGGGACGACGATTTTCGAGCGGAGCTCGGGCCGCTCCTCCAGGAGGACGGCCACCGCGCGCAGCAGGACGTCGGGCGCCTTCAGGGGCTGGATGCGACCTGCGAAGAGGGGTATCAGGGCGTCCCGCGGAAGGCCGAGGCGGGCGCGGGCGGCGTCGCGTCCGTCGGCCGGGCGGAACCGGTCGAGGTTCACGCCGGGGTGGACGACCGCGACCTTGCCGGACTCGGCGTCGTAGTGGCGTACGAGTTCGTCGGCCTCTTCGGAGGTGTTCGCGATCAGGCGGTCGGCGGCGCGGACGATCTGGGTCTCGCCGATGACGCGGGCGGCCGGCTCGGGGGTGTCGCCGTCGGCCAGGGCGGCGTTCTTGACCTTCGCCATGGTGTGCATCGCGTGCACCAGGGGGGCGCCCCAGCGGTCGGCGGCCAGCCAGCCGACGTGGCCCGAGAGCCAGTAGTGCGAGTGGACCAGGTCGTAGTAACCCGGGCGGTGGCCCGCCCAGGCCTGCATCACGCCGTGCGTGAAGGCGCACAGCTGGGCGGGGAGCTCCTCCTTGGCGAGACCTTCGTACGGTCCTGCGTCCACATGCCGTACGAGGACGCCGGGCGCGAGTTCCACCGTGGGCGGGAGGGCGCCGGTCGTCGCCCGGGTGAAGATCTCGACCTCGATGTTGATCGCGGCGAGGCGCTGGGCCAGCTCCACGATGTATACGTTCATGCCGCCCGCGTCGCCCGTACCGGGCTGGTGCAGGGGTGAGGTGTGCACGGAGAGCATCGCAACGCGGCGTGGCCTGCGGTGCAGCCTCAGCCTCGACGGGGCTGCCGAAGAGCGGCGCCCGAGCCTGCTCACGTACTGGCTCACGTGGCGTTCCTCCTTGCTGCTGACCCTGCACGGATCTTGCTGCGGGCATGCCGGACGGAGGACGTGGAGCGCCCTCCAAGGCTTGGAACACCGGAGCTGCCTGCTCCATTTCCTTTTTGCCGAATCATTACCGCTGGTCGCTCAACCGTTCGAGCCGCGGATGCGTAGCGCCCCCCTCAGCCCGTCCGGCGTTTGAGGACGAGGCCGTTCAGGCCGAAAGGGGGGTCTGGGGGCCACGAGGTAGATCGCGGTGAGCACGCCGACCGGCACGGCGATCACCGTGGCGAGACCGACCTGCTCCAGGCTGCCGATGATGGCGTGGTAGATG
>NZ_JBFAHW010000160.1:0-19447 GCF_040654355.1 Streptomyces sp. NPDC050704
CAGCCGCATGATCAGGCCGCAGAAATCTGAATGTGCAGGGCCTCCCGTACCGCTTGCTCCAGTTCATCCAGTTCTTCGGGACTCGGGGCGTCGATCCCAGCTGTTGGTCCTGTCCTGACTGGCGACGCGGACGGTGACGGTCGAGGACGTTCCGGCGGCCCCGGTCTGGTAGGCGGCGGAATACTCGTCGTCGTATGCCGTGCCGGAGCGCCACATGTCGATGCCCGCGCTGGTCAGAGAGGTCACTCCGCCGCTTTGGCTGACGGCGGCCGGAATCGAACTGTATGCCCTGTAGGGAGAGGTGACGATACGCAAGTTGCTGAATGTCGCGCTACCTGCGGTGGTGCTGTGGGCGGTGTGGATGACACCGGCATCCTGGGTGGTCGCCATGGACGGCAGGGTCACCTTCGAGCCGACCTGAGTGAAGGTGGATCCGTCGGTGGAGTAGTAGGCGGACACCTGGGTGGCGGTGCGGGTGAGCCGCAGCCAGACCGGTGCCTTGACGGTGGCAGCGGTGGACGTGAGCTTGTCGAGGTAGCCGTCGGCGTTGGAGTCCCGCTGGAAGCTGACGCCGTTGTTCGGGGTCACCACCACAGCCGCGTATCCGGCGGAGGAGCCGTCGTCGGTGAGGTCGTTGCGCAGGACGACGCCGGCCTTGGCCCAGCCACTGGTCTTGTCCAGGCTGTCGACCCGGGCGGTCACCGACGTGCCGTCGACAGCCGCCCCGTTTCGGAAGACGGTGCCGTACTCGTCCTCGTGCTGTCCGCCGGCACCCCAGATGTCCTCGCCCGCGTCGGTGATCGTGAAGTGGCCACCGCTCTGGCCGGTGTTGGCGGGCGTGGAGGAGTAGGCGCTGTAAGGGGAGCTGACGGGGTCGGTGGTCAGCGGACGGTACCGGGGCTGGATACCGGCGTTGTCCATGACCGTCTTGGCGGCTGACGGCCAGTTGCCGTCGCTGACGACAACGGTGCCGCTGACCACGTCACCGCGGCCGTTGGTGTTGGTGATGTTCGCGGACCTGTTGTTCGTCCAGTTGTCGGTCAGGGTCAGGGCGCCGGTGTTGTTGGTCGCGCTGCTGTTCTCGTGGCCCCATTCGCCAGTGTTGCGGAAGACGTTGTTGGTGTCCGTGAAGTTCCGGGAGCCCTCGTCGTGGTAGAAGCCGAACCAACCGTTGTTGCTGTGGCAGTAGTTGCGATCGAAGGTGCTGCCCGGCGACGCCGACAGGGTGTACAGGCAGCCGCCGTCGGTCATCTGCTGCATGAGGTCGTGGATGTAGTTGTCGGTGACGTGGTTGTTCGCGGCGGTGGTCGCCGTCTTGTAGATGGGCTGGTAGTTGTACAGGCCCCGGTTGACGTAGTCCTGGCTGCCGCCGATGTCGTTGGCGCCCCAGCCGTATCCGATGGTGAGGCCGGAGTAGGGCAGGTTGTACACCTCGTTGTGCGAGACGGTCGCGCCGTTCACGTAGGTGACGAGGATGGCCGACATGTCACGGTATTCCAGCGCCACGTCATGAACGAGGTTGTTGCTCAGCGTGATGTCCCGGTTGGTCATCCGCCTGTCACTGGGGTGGTGCGCGTCCGCCCGAACGCCGCCGACGGCGATGCCGCCGCCCGCGTCCTGGGTGAAGACGTTGCCGGTCACGGTGATGGTGCGGGCGCCGAGTCCCACGCCGGTGGTGTGGGCGTTGGCGTCGTTGCCGATGCCGAGGCTGTTCTGTCCGAGCTGGGTGAACCGGTTACCGGTGAAGGTGATGTGGTCGGCGGCCGAGACCTGGACGGCGGAGGGCATCTGCTTCCAGTGGGGGCGTGCCGCCTCGAAGAGCCGGCAGCCGCTCTGGCACGAGGTCAGCGCGTCCGACGGGCGGTCCCAGGTACCGGAGAGGTATGCGCCGGTCTGCTGGCTGGCGTAGCCGTGGGTGGTGGGGTCCAGCCAACTGGTGCCCGAGAACTGCAGCCCTGAGAAGGCGATATGGGTGGCGGGGGAGGAGTACGTCCCTCCGACGCTGATGAGCGACTCCAGCTTCGGTACCTCGACGTCGGCCTCACTCATGTGCTGCCCGGTGAGCGGCTTGTAGTACAGGGTGCCGGCAGCGGTGTCGAGGTACCACTCGCCGGCCGTGTCGAGGAACTCGTAGGCGTTCTCGATGTAGAGGGGCCCGGCCCGGAAGGGGCTCGACAGGGTGTCGTAGCCGAACGTGTTGTTGTTCCACGAGGGCTGGGCCATGGTGATGGTGCCGCTGCTGATGCCGGTCACCGGGGCATAGCGGTCGGTGAAGGATCCGACGCCGTGGATCTCGGTCCGGCCGGGCTGCGCGAGGCTGTTGAGGTAGCTCAGCGAGCTCTTGGCGAACGTGTATCCGCTGGTGGTCGCGGTCAGGTCCGAGCGGCTGACCTCGGCCCGGGCCCTGGTGGCCAGGACGCCGTCGACGGACAGATGGCGCGTGTCGAAGCCGGTGCCGACCTTGCTCTTCCAGATGTTCTTGGCCGAGTCCTGCACGGTCCAGCCGGTGGCCTTCTGCGCTCCGGTGATGACGGGACGGGCGCCCGGCGCGGCCTTCCAGTTCACCGTGTGACCGCCCGTGCCGGAGTCCGCCGAGGTGAAGGCGAGGGGCGCGGAGAGCCGGTAGGTGCCGTCGGCGAGCTCGACGGTGATGTTGCCTTTCATGGAGTTGTTGGTCGCCCGCACCTTGGTCTTGGCCTGGATGACGGAGCACGGCCGGCTCACGGAGCAGGCGGTCCCGGAGCCGCTCGGTGAGGCGTGGAGCGTCGTGCCGGCCGCGAAGGCGGGGCCGGCCTGGACGAGGACCGTGGCGGTCGAGGCGGTGAGGACGGCGGCTGTGGCCAGCCATGCTCTGAAACGGCTGGGAACCGCGGGACGTATGCGGGTTGTTCGCATGTGACACCTTCCGGGAGGTTCAGGGGGCCCGTGGTGCTCTTGGCGGGCAGGGGAGAGCCCAGCGGCAAGAGGGGGAAGGGGTAGTAGCGATGTAACATTAGACGTCATATGAATTCCGTCAATAGATCGCGCATGCCGGCTCGGCCGGAGCCTGCCCGGGCATGCGAACGCCCCCGGCCTGTCGGCTCGGGGGCGAGGTCGGTGCGGGTGCTCTCAGGAGGCGGGCGAGCTGACGTTCGGCAAGCGGCGGCGGCTCCAGGCGGTCTGGATGTGTGCCGCCATGGCCTGCGCGGCCCCTTCGGAATCCCGGGCCAGTAGCCGCTCGGCGACTGCGCGGTGCTCCTCGTTGGCCTGCTCGCATGCGGTCGCGTCCGGAGTGCCGTTGTACAGGAATGTCGTGCGCGCCTGGGCGTGGAGGATCCGGATGATGGAACGCCCGAGCCTGTTGTGGGATGCCTGCATGATCCGGTCGTGGAAGGCCACATCGGTCTCGATGAAGCGTGCGGGGTCGGCGGTCTCCTCGTCGAGCCGGGCGAGCAGCTGCTCGATGGCTCGCAGGTCGTCGTCGGTGGCCAGCTCCGCGGCCTGGGCTGTCATCTGGGCCTCCAGCGTCGACCGGATGTCGACCAACTGGTCGAGGACGACGAGCTGGTCGTCATGCTGGACGGTCGCGGCGAGCACGACGGGGTCGAGGAGGTTCCATTCCTCGGGTGGGGTGACGGTGGTGCCGTAGCCCTGCCGGGCCTGGACCAGCCCCTTGGCCTCCAGGGACTTGACCGCCTCGCGGATGGTGATCCGGCTGACGCCGAACGTCTCGGAGAGCTCGGGTTCCACCGGCAGGGTCGATCCTGGCGGAATGGCGCCCGACACGATCGTGTCGGTCAGGCTCTCCATGACGGCCTGCGCCAGTCGGGCCGGACGCTTGGGCCAGGGCTTGAGAACAGAAGGCTCTCCTGTCCTACCGGTGCTCTCCTTGGCCATGCATGTCCCCCTTGCTGATGCGGATGAGGGCGAGTCTACTGCGCGGAAACTCCTTGACAGCATTCGTATGACGACTTACGTTACACGAAAATTTCGCAGCAGCACTTTCCCGTGCAAGGGGTGCAAGTCGTGCGCATTACCGAAGTCGAGTGCCATCTGGTCCGGGTGCCGGGAGTCAGTCCGCCCTTCGTCTGGCGGGACGGACTCCTGGGCAGCCCGTCCGAGGGTGAGGCCGCGGTGCTGCGCATCTGCACCGACGAAGGGGTCGAGGGGGTGGCGATGTCCCCCCGGCGTGGCAGTGGTGTCGTCCTGGCGGACCTGCTGGACCGCGTACTGCGCAAGGAGTTGGTGGGGCACGATCCCCTGCAGCGGGAATGGCTCTGGCACCGCATGTGGGAGCTGGACCGCACGGAGGAGCTCCCGCTCTACCTGCTGGGGCTGGTCGACACCGCGCTGTGGGACCTGGCCGGACGACTCGCCGACCGGCCCACCTGGCAGATGCTCGGCGGTTACCGCACCTCGATACCCGCCTACGCCTCCACTGTCACCTACTCCTCGGTCGAGGAGTACCTGGACATCGCCGACCAGGCCTTGGAGCTCGGCTACCCCGCCGTCAAGCTCCATGCCTGGGGTGACGCCCGCCGCGACGCCCGCTTGTCGGTGGCACTGCGCGAGCATGTGGGCGACGACGTCCCGCTGATGTTCGACGGGTCGGCGGGCTTCGACCTCCCCGATGCGATCTATCTTGGGCACGCTCTCTCAAGCGTCGGCTACCTCTGGTACGAGGAGCCGATGAGGGAGTTCAGTGTCACCGCGTACAAACGCCTCGCCGACGCGGTGGCCGTTCCCCTCCTCGTGGCCGAGACCTCCGACGGGGCGCACATGAACTCGGCCGATTTCATCCAGGCCGGAGCCGCCACCTTCGGAGTCCGCGCCTCCACCCAACTGCGCGGCGGCTTCACCGGCGCGATGCGCACCGCCCACCTCGCCGACGCCTACCGGCTGCGCGCCGAGGTGCACGGGCCGGAGATCCCCAACCGGCACCTGTGCATGGCCATCTCGAACACCACCTACTACGAGTCGCTGGTCATGGGCAATCCCATCAGGCGCGAGAGCGGCATCGACGCCCAAGGCCTCGTTCATGCCCCCACCGGTCCGGGAGTCGCCCTTCCGGCGGGCCTGGACTACCCTCCCGCTCTTCAGGGATTTGTCGACAAGGAGACCGTCACTCCGCCCCAGGCCTGATGACCGGAGCCCCAGGCCCGACGGCCTGACTCGAACACCCCGAACGCGGCACCTCTCCCGCTGTGCGCCCTTTCCCAAGATCTGAGGTCAATCATGAACGACGACGTTCCGGTTTCCTCCCGCCGCCAGCTCAGGCACACGGCCGTCGCCGTCCTGGGCGCCGTCTCACTGTTCGCGCTCGCCGCCTGCGGCAGCGCGGACCCCACGCCCCCGGAGACTTCCTCCCCGGCGGCCTTCAAACCCGCGGCTCAGCAGCAGGGCAGTGAGATCACGGTCTGGGCGGACGCCACCCGTGTCCCGGGCGTGCAGGCGTACCAGAAGGCGCATCCGGACGTGAAGATGAAGATCGTCACGTACAGCGGCGACGCCAACGGGGCCAATGACCTGCAGACCAAGGTGCAGCTGTTCGACCGGACAGGCAGCGGCTGGCCCGACGTCGCCTTCAGCGCCAACGTCAACGACGGCACCTGGGCCTCCCAGGGCAAGACGCCCTACGCCGCCCCCGTCAACCGGGACATCATCCCGAAGACCACCCTCGACGGCTTCTCCGACGGCGCCCTGGACCCGTGCGTCTTCAACGGCAACACCTACTGCCTGCGCAACGACCTGGCCCAGAACGTGCTCTGGTACAACAAGAAACTCATGGACAAGTTCGGGTACGAGGTCCCGACCACCTGGGAGGAGTACCAGGCACTCGGCGAGAAGGTCGCCAAGGAACACCCCGGCTACCTGGTCGGCACCGCCGGAGACGCCTGGACTCCTGAGGTGTACTTCTGGGCGAGCCAGTGCACGGCCAGCACCACCACCGGCGCCAAGAAGGTGAAGGTGGATCTGCGGGACGCCAAGTGCACCCGGATGGCCAAACTGCTCGACAGCCTGATCGCCAAGGGCTCGGTCTCCAAGGACACCGTCTTCAGCGCCGGCTTCATCAAGAACCAGGCGAGCAAGGTCCTGATGCTCCCCGGCCCCTCCTGGTTCGGCCAGGTGCTCTTCAACTCCACTTTCAAGGTCCCCAAGGGGCAGATCGCCGCGGCCTCCCCGCTGAAGTTCGAGGCCGACGCCAAGAACTACACCGGCAACGTCGGCGGTGGCCTGTGGTTCGTCTCCTCCCACAGCAAGAACCTCAAGGCGGCCTCCGACCTGGTGACCTGGATGACGACCTCGGACGACTACCAGGGCACCGCGGGCACCTACCCCGCGTACAAGACGGCCGCGACCACCTGGCTCGCCAACCAGAAGAAGACCGGCTACTTCGCCAAGGACATCAGCCCCGTCTTCGAGGAAGCCGCGGAACTGATCTGGCCCGGCTGGTCCGCCACCCAGTACAGCCAGGAAGCGATCTACTCCTCCACCGTGGTCCCCGCCCTGAACTCCGGCAAGACCCTCACCGACACCTTGGACACCTGGCAGACGGCCATCACCAACAAGGCCAAGTCCCTCGGATACACCGTCAACTAGCGAAGCGGACCGATGACCACCCACCTCGCAACGGAGCGGAAGGGCCGCCGCGGCCGCCGCTCCGCCCGAAACCCGGTCGGACGCGCCGGTTACGTCTTCGTCTCCGGCTATGTCCTCCTCCTGTTCGCCTTCGGCGTCCTGCCCACCTGTTACGCGGTGTGGCTGGCACTGTCCAACTCCCGCAACCAGCTCGTCGGACTCGGCAACTTCACCCGGACGTTCGCCGACTACCGCTTCGGTCCGGCCTTCCTCCACATCGGCCTGTACCTGGTGGTGTGGCTGGCCAGCCTGATGATCCTGGTGGTGCTGCTCTCCCTGATGCTGCACGGCCGCATGCGCAGGACCTCCACCAGCCTGCGGTTCCTGTTCTACCTGCCGGGTGCCCTCGCCGGGGTGGCGAGCGTCCTGCTCTTCCTGATCCTCCTCGACCCGGCTGCCAGCCCCGTCGGCTGGCTGCTGAAGGGCTTCGGCTGGCACACCCTCGCCCAGGTCAACGCCCCTGGACACCTGCCGGTGCTCTTCACCGTCATCGCCTTCTGGACCGGGGCCGGCGGCTGGATCGTGGTCATGTACGGCGCGCTCAACAGCATCCCGGACGAAATCCTGGAGGCCGCTCGCATCGACGGCGCCAGTACGCTGCAGATCGCCCTGCGCATCCAGATCCCGATGATCACCAAGTGGATCGCGTACATGCTGATCCTGGCCTTCGCGGCCGGCACCCAGCTCTTCGTCGAGCCGCAACTGGTCTCCCTCGCCAGCTGGGGCATGATCCCCGACAGCTGGTCACCGAACCAGCTCTCCTACCAGTACGCCTTCCAGGCAGGCGACTTCAACGGCGCGGCGGCGCTCTCCGTCGACCTCCTCATCCTGGGCCTCGCCTGCGCGGCGCTCGTCGTCTTCCGTACCGGCCTGTTCGAGAGGGACGAAGGATGACCGCGGATCCCACGGCTACAGCCCGCCGAACCCCGCCGCCCCGTACCGCCGGCGCCCGCATCGGCCCGAGGAAGTCCATGCGTCGGAAGCGCCGCCCAAGCTCACTGGCCGCCCGGCTGGCCTGGCTCATCGTCATGGGCCTGTCCGCGCTGTTCTTTAGTGTGCCGGTGGTGTGGCTCCTGCTGGCCCCGACCAAGACCGACGGCCAGATCGTCCGGGACAACCCGTTCTCCATCGGCTCTCTCGGCGCGGTCGCCGACACCTGGCAGCACCTGTACGCGTTCCAGGACGGCGCCATCCTCACCTGGCTGCTGAACTCGGCGCTCTACACGTTCGGCGCGCTGGCAGTGACCCTGGTGACGTCGATCCCCGCCGGGTACGCGCTGGCTCTCACCCAGTTCATCGGGCGACGGCTGCTGCTGACCATGACCATGCTCGTGATGCTCATGCCGACGGCCGCGATGGTGCTGCCCCTGTACCTGGGGATGAACGCCGTGCACCTGGACGGCACGATCTGGTCGGTCATCCTGCCCTTCTCCTTCTTCCCCTTCGGGGTCTACCTCACCTACATCTACTTCTCCTCCAACGTCCCCTCCGACCTGCTCGCCGCAGCGCGCATCGACGGCTGCTCGGAGTGGCAGGTCTTCCGTCTCATCGCGATGCCGCTGGCCAAGCCCGTGATCGCCCTGGTCGGCTTCTTCAACTTCGTCGGCAACTGGAACAACTTCTTCCTGCCGTTCGTGATGCTGCCCGACAGCTCCCAATATCCGGCACAGGTGGGGCTGAACAACCTGCTCGCCGCCTCGCCGCTGTTCAACACCTCCAGCGGTACGGGAAACCAGATCATGCGGCCCGAACTGGCCCTGGCCACGCTGGTGACCATCGTCCCTGTTCTGATCGTGTTCCTCTTCTCCCAACGCGCTCTCGTGTCCGGCATGCTCGCCGGCGCGACAAAGGAGTAAGGCGGCAACCGCACCCTTGGCGCCGCCACCGTGTTCAACCGGCGTTCCCTGCCGTCGGCGTCGCGCCAAGCCCCACGGCGGGCTGTCCGGCAACGCCGCCCGCACCCACCGGGCGGCAGGACGGCCACACCAGCGACATGATCAACACGGGTACTCCCGCGGGCGTGGCCCTCGGCCTTCCCGGCACTCCCTACCTCCGCCCCGGCGACACCGTCGAGCTCTCCGTCGACGGGTTCGGCGCCCAGCACCAGACCTTCGGCCAAGCGTGAAAGGTACCCCTTTGACCAGCACGAGCGGCCTGTCAGGACTCAAGACCGACCTCAGCGACGACGCCTCGGTACGCGTCGCCGTGGACGCCGCTGCCGGGCAGCTCGGTGGCCTGGACATCCTGGTCAACAACGCGGGCGTCGACGCCGTCGGTACCGTCGAGGACAACCCGGACGAGGAGTGGCACCGCGTCCTCGACGCACGCCGGCCCCTGGGCCGCCTGGTCACCGCGGACGAGGTGGCGGCGGGCATGGTCCATCTGGCGAGCCCCGCCGCGGCCTCCGTCACCGGCACGGCCCTCGCCGTCGACGGTGGCATGCAGGGGCTCCGGCTGCGCCCGGCGGTCGGCGCATGAGAGCGGCGACGCCGGTCGGCACCGGTGTCAGGATCACTGAGCTGTCGTTCGGGGCCGCCGGCATCGGCAACCTCTTCCGCCCGGTCACCGACGAGGCCGCGTTCGCCACGGTGGAGGCGGTCTGGGACGCGGGCGTACGCACCTTCGACACCGCCCCGCACTACGGGCTCGGACTGTCCGAGCGGCGCCTGGGCGCCGCACTGCGCGGACACGACCGCGACACGTACACCGTCTCCACCAAGGTCGGGCGACTGCTCGAACCCAACCCCGAAGGCGGCCGCGGCGACGATCTCGCCCATGGCTTCGCCGTGCCCGACACCCACCGGCGAGTCTGGGACTTCAGCCGCGACGGAGTCCTGCGCTCCCTGGAAGCGAGCCTGAACCGCCTCGGCCTGGACCGTGTGGACATCGCCTTGCTGCACGACCCGGACCACCACACCGAGCAGGCGCTCACCGAGGCATACCCAGCCCTGGAACGGCTGCGCGACGAAGGCGTCGTCAAGGCGATCGGCATCGGAGTCAACCAGTGCGCGCTCCCCGCCCGCTTCCTGCGCGAGACCGACATCGACGTGGTGCTGCTCGCCGGCCGCTACACCCTGCTGGAGCAGGAGGGGCTTGCTGAGGTACTGCCGGAGGCCGCCGCCCGCGGCAGGAGTGTCATCGTCGGCGGGGTGTTCAACTCGGGTCTGCTCACCGACCCGAAACCCGGGGCCACGTACGACTACGCGCCGGCCCCACCACATGTGCTTGACCGGGCCCTGCGCATGAAGGCGGTCACCGAATGCCACGGCGTGCCGCTGCGCGCAGCCGCTCTGCGCTTCCCGTTCGGTCATCCGGCGGTCGCGAGCGTACTGTCCGGCGCGCGTTCCGCCGAGGAGGTCCGCGACACAGTGGAACAGCTGCGGCGAACGGTCCCGGCCGCGGTCTGGGACGGACTGCGCACCGAGGGCTTGCTGCCCCCGCACGTCCCCGTCCCTGCCG
Source organism: Streptomyces sp. NPDC050704 (assembly GCF_040654355.1). Lineage (NCBI taxonomy): Bacteria > Bacillati > Actinomycetota > Actinomycetes > Kitasatosporales > Streptomycetaceae > Streptomyces > Streptomyces sp. NPDC050704. The sequence continues at coordinate 10,078 of NZ_JBFAHW010000160.1, forward strand.
CCGCACCGGTCGAAGAAACCGATCGACCGAAGGAGGAGTCGCGGGGGTGACCGCCATTGAGGCGAACACCGGCGAGGGCGTCATCGACGCACACCACCACGTACGGGACCTCTCCCTCCGTGACAAGGCCATTCGCCGGACCGCTCGCGCACCAGCTCAAGCGGCGGCCCGGGGAGCCGGGCTTTGTCGTGCACGACCGGCCCGGCCCGGCCTCGCACGACGCCCTCCCCGGAGCGGACCCGGCAGCGCGAGCAACTCGCCCTCATCGTCGAGCTGCCCCGCCGCCGGGTCCGGCGCAGGACTTGCCGGATACCTTCACCGCCGCCTACCCGCGTGCCTGGCGACGGTCAGGGCGGCCGAGAGTCTCCTGCGGCGCACAGCTGGTCCAAAGCGCACGGCGGGAAGGCGAGGTCAGATGCTGGAGGGCACGCGGATGTCTAAAGTCCCAGCACTTCGCCGTACCTGATGGCCCCGTGGGGCAGCGCGAAACCGAACGGGGTCAGCGACTTGCCCAGCGGGTACGTCTCCTCGGTGCTGGTCGGCGCGAACCAGACGCCACCGGACCTGGGCTCACCGGCGTTCTCCCCGGGCGCGCTCACCGCGATGTCCCACAGCCCGTCGCGGTTGTAGTCGCCGACGGCCACCTGGGCGCCGAAGCGGTCGCCGGCCTCGGCCGTGCCGGGCATGTTCGGGGTGCTCTGGCTGCGGGCCGGACCCCCGTAGAGGCCGTGCTCCGTGCCGTTCAGGGTGACGTACCCGCCCGCGTCCTTCACGGTGCCCACGTCCTCGCCGGGCACACCGACCACCAGCTCCGGACGGCCGTCGCCGTTCAGGTCACCCGCGGCCAGCGCGGCGCCGAAGTCGTCGCCCTCCTCGGCGGCGCCGCCGACCTCCGGGCTGGACTGCGTGACGCACTCGTTCTCGGTGCCGAACTGTGCGGTCTTCGAGCCCTTGAGCAGGAGCACCGCACCGCCGAGCCGGTCCTCGCAATGCGTGGTCTCCGACTCGGGGTTGGGCTGTACGAGGCCGATCGCCAGGTCGTCCGTGCCGTCCCGGTCGAAGTCTGCGGCGGCGAGCGCGCGGCCGCGATCGGCATCGGCGTACCACTGGGCCGGCTTGGCCTGGTCGTCCCACCGTGTGATGAAGGTGCCGGAGTCCTCCATGGCCTGCCAGGTGGTGGCGAGGTCGTCCCGGCCGTCGCCGTCGAAGTCGCCGGTGGCCAGGTCGCGGGTGCTGCCGCCCATGCTGTAGCTGCGCAGGGTGGTGGTGGTCACCGGGTCGGCGGTGAGCGGGCCCGGGCGGAACCGGAGTGCGCCGTGCTCCTCGCCGTTCTCGCCGTACGCGAGGTCGGTGTCACCGTCGCCGTCGTAGTCGCCCGTGGCGATGGTGCGGCCGATGCTGCTGAACTCGGACGCGCCCCTGGCCACGGTGGTGCCCTTGACGTTCCACTCCGAGCCGTCCAGGACGGTGATGGTGCCCTCGTCCTTGAGCTGATCGGAGGTGAGCGACTCGCCGCTCGCGCCGACGACAAGCTCGAAGACGCCGTCGCCGTTCACGTCGGCGGGTGCCACGGAGGAGCCGAAGCGGTCGCCCGCCTCGGGTGTGCCGGGTATGCCGGCCTCGGCCTGGCTGATGACGCCGGTGGACTGGCTCGGGCTCTGCGGGCCGCCATAGATCACGCTGACATAGCCGGCCTTGGCTTTGCCGTCCACCGTGGCGTTGGGCATCCCGACCGCGATGTCCGCGTATCCGTCGCCGTTGAAGTCGAACCGCGCAGCCGTTGCAGCCGCGGCGCTTCCGGCGAGCGGCAGGGTCAGACCGGCGGCGGTGAGTGCCGCTACGGCGGCGGTGGCGGTCAGGGTGCGTACACGCACGGGGCAACTCCCGTAGTCGAAAGGGGAAACAAAAGGAAACAAGGGGGAAGGGTTTCCGGGGCTGTGACTCACGAGGCGTACGAAGGGTTGTGCGAAGGTGGCTGCCCGGTGAACACAACCTGCTTCAGTCCGAGTTCGACCTCAAGGCCCGTGGGAGTGAAGCGTTGCGCAAGATCCAGGTAGATCCCGGCCCGCGACCCGGGAGCAGCACGAGGGCATCTCGGTACCCAGAACCGGTTCTGTCCTTCGCGGACCTGTTCCCACCAGGGGCTTCTCCTGTATCTGATGCGGGGTCAAGCCTGTCTGATGTCCCTGGTCAGGAAGATCTCGGATGCGTCGAACGGGCGGCATGGCCAATACTCTGAGCTCCGTCCGCACTGTCTGGGAGCGTCGTGACAAGTAGGTTCACCGAGTTGGCCGTTGACTGCCACGATCCGGAGAGGCTCGCGGCCTTCTGGTGCGAGGTCCTGGACTTCAAGGTGATCGACCGGAGTGAGGGCAAGGTCGAGATCGGCTCCTGGGTGCCGACCGTCGAGGATGTTCGGGCCCGCCAGATGGCGCCCACCCTGCTGTTCATCCAGGTGCCCGAGGGCAAGACCGTGAAGAACCGGCTTCACCTCGACGTCAGCCCGATCGACGGCAGCACCGAGGACGAGGTGACCAGATTGCTCGGCCTCGGCGCCACCGAGACGGATGTGGGCCAGGGCTCAGACCGAAACTGGGTGGTCATGGCAGACCCCGAGGGCAACGAGTTCTGCGTCCTGCGCACCCTGGCACCGCAGAACTAGGCCGCGGGCGGGCGCCCGCACCCCGTCACACACCGCAACCGTCACGTTGCCGAGAAATGCTTTCGGGGTCTCATCGGACGGGCCGTTCGGGGATTCCCGCAAGAACCTTTCCAGCGATGTCGAGGAGCACGCTGTCGTCCGGGAGGGCGCCGGACGTGCTCCACACGGTGATGTCGTAGTAGCCGCCCCGGTCCTTACGGTCGAGGGCCACGGACAGTGTCCTGGCCAGGGGGCCTTGTTCGACCGGTCCGCCGGATCCGCCGCTACTCCCCAGATTGATCTCGAACTTCATGGTGTGAGCCGAGGAGAAGACCGCGGGCCTTCCGAGAACCGTAAGCGTCTTGACGTCTGTCTCGTCCCCGAACTTCATCAGATTCACGTACTGGTCAGTCGTCAGCTGGTTGTACGTGGCCGAGACATTCACGGTGTACGTGCCGAACGCGACCTCGGCCTCCGGTTGGGCGACCTTCCCATCCGTCAGAGGAGCGGTGTTGCTGGTGCCGGAAGCAGTGGTCGCGGTCTCTCCAGGCGTGCCGAGGAGCTCGGCCAGGTCTGGCCGGTTGAGCGCCTTGCACAGCTCTTCACCGGTCACCGGCCGGGGCGTGTCCTTGTAGGCCTTCGGAAGCTCCTCTTGTGCCCCGTCCGAACACGAGGCGGGCTGCGGGGTGTTGTCGTCGGACGGCATGAAGCGTGGGCCCGCCCACACCGCGGCCGCGAGTGCCCCGAACACGGCCACGGCCGCGACGGCTTGGCCCCAGGCGTTGTGATCCTTCTCCGGAGTGACCGGGCCGGGAGGACGCGGCCCGGTTCCGGCCTGGGGCTGGGCCTGGGCCTGGAACTGGGGCTGGGGCTGGGCGGCAGCATCGACGGCCGTCCCGTCTGCGGAGGCTGCCGGACTCGGGTTCCGGCGTGCGCGCAGAGCCCGGATCACGATGTAGACACGTACTGCGGTGAACACGAGGAACACCACGCCGAGACCGGCCGCGATCCGATCCTGATCGTGCACGGCGAGATACATGATGCGCACGCCGAGAACAGACCCGACCACGATGAGCAGGGGTTCGCGGACCCAGAACGGCAGGAGACGGAGGAGGAAACCGAGCATCCGGCGATCTCATCAGTACAAGATCACATTCGCCATGATGGAAGCCACAATTCCGGGTATGCGCAGAGTCTGCCGGAACAAGAGACGCCAAGTCAGCTCCGCCGTCAAGGGCTGAGCCAAAGCTGTCTGGGGTTCTGGACCACTCCACTGCCCTGAGTCGGACACCCACGGAATGCCCGTGACCCGCCCGCCCGCTACTAGCCGACAGTCCACGGTCGCCCGTCCGGTGCCGCCCAGTTGGTGGGCCAGGACCCGCACCGTGACCGGATCGGTGTGGCCGGGATCGCTGCCGGCGTGGATGCGGGGGAGCCAGGATCCGTCCCGCAACTGCCGGTCGACGGGCAGGATGCGGCTGGCTGGCACCCGCCACAGCAGCCGGGCGCCGGTGGCGGCGAAGGCGCGCCACAGCGGCACGCCGAGGAACTCACGGTCGCCCAGGACCAGTTGGTCCGCTCCGCAGGAACGCGGCAGCCGACCCACCAGGGTCACTTCCCCGGTGCGGCAGCCGGCGAGGTCGGCCCCGAGCCTTGGCCCCACCGGTGAGCTTGTGGTGGGGCGATGTCGGCATACACGCGAACGTACCCAACCGGATACACGGGAATGCGGTCGCGCCGGCCGTTCGTCACGTGACTGAGCGGCCCAGGTAGGCGGCGAGACGGTCGAGCGGGCCGGCGTCATCGGGGACCGGCTGCGGCGGAGCGAAGGAACCGGCGGCAGTGCGGGGCAGATCGCCGTAGATCTCTCGTACGACGGGGAGGGCTGTCTCAGCGACGTGCTGAATGGTGTCGTAGGGGTGTCCGATGGCCTGGGCCAGGTCCCAGCCGTGGACCAGCATCTCGATCACCAACTGCTCGACGAGCCGTCGCCCGGGAGCGGGCCCGTAGCGCCGATCGAGCATGCCCGGGCGCCTGAAGGCCGACCGTGCGGCCTGGGATGCGGTACGGAATGCCGCGACATGGTCGTCCCCGAGATGGTCGGCGGTGAAGTCGGAACGGGGAGTTCCGTCGGCCAGGCCGGCCCACAGCAGGTTCTCCCAGACCAGGTGGTTGAGGAGGGTGCGAACGTCCCAGTCGGCGCAGGCCGTTGGCCGGTCGAACTGGCCCGGCTCCACCGCGGAGACAAGCCCGCCGACGGCGTCCAGGACTTCGCCACAGGCATGGAGCACGCCGGTCGGTTCCCACACGTCCTGCCCCACGTCGTACAACTCGGCGAGTTGCTCGGCTCGTGCACCGGGTTCAGGATGCGCCCGCAGTGCCGTCGTCAGCCATCGGCCGGCTGCTGCCATGCTGGGCCGCACGGGCCAGCCGTTGATGATGCACAGCAGCTGCCAGTACCGCTCCATGCGCGTGTCGGAGGCGACTTCTAGCTGATCGAGGAGCAGACCTCTGGCCTGCGCGTTGTCGACGAGCTCCGTTCCGTCCGGAGCAGCCTGCGTAGGCATCCAGGTCGCGACGATGGCGGTGACGACGGGATCGGCTGCCGGCGAGTCCGGGGCGATTCCCTGCGCCGTCGCTGTCTCCACTTGCCGCAGCCACTCGTCTGTCACCTGCTCTGCGTCCCGCAACGCGCTGTCGTCGTGCTCGCCCGGGTGGTGTTCGGCGGCGTAGTGGGCCATACGGCGCAGACTGGCCCGCAGAGCCGGATTCCTGACGAGTTCGCCTAGTTCGAGCCAGGCGTCGACCTGTTCGTCGGTGGGATCGGCGGGCAGGTCCGGGGTGGCCGCCAGCAGGCCTTGTCGGTAGGTGGGTACGTTCAGTTCTCCCAGGGTGTCGGTGACGAAGTCCCGGATGATGGCACGGCGTTCGGCGGCGGACATGCGCGCCAGGTCGGTCATGGTGGTGAGCCCCTCGGCGGTGGTGTTGCGGCGGATGACGGAGCGCAGTACGGCCTGCTGCGTTCGCAGCGTGCGGATCTGCTTCTCCAGCGCGTCGATGTGCGTCGCGGCCACCTCGGACAGGGTGCTCTCGCGCTCCAGTACGTCCCGGATCGTCGCCAGCCCCAGGCCCAGCCCTCGCAGTGTCTGAGCCAGCTGCAGCCTGGCCAGTGCCTCGGTGCCGTACAGCCGGTAGCCGGCCGGAGTCCGACGTGCCGGGTGAACGATCCCGGCGTCCGACCAGTGCCGGATCAGCTTCACCGACAGCCCGGTCTTCCGGGCGACCTCCCCGATACTCCAGAACGTGTTGTCACCGACGTGCATGCGCTCCACCCTTGGGTCTCCCACGAAGGGAGAGTCAACAGGCAACCGGAGCTCGGCACCCGGCCTCCGCCGGCCTTCGCCGCGGGATTCCACGGGAGATGTTTCGGGGTACGCGGCTGGACACAAAGAACCGCACGCCGACACCACCGGTGAGCTTGTGGTGGGCGACGTGGGTTGCCGCCGCGAGAGGGAGGGCATGGATTCCGGCGCAGGACACAGCGCCGTCACCTGCGGCCTACTTCTTGACCCGGTAACGCAGGTGGGTGACGCCGGTGCCTTCGACCACCGCGACAGGTCCCTCGAACTGCACCGGCGTGGCGCCGAGCTCGCCGAACAGCGTCTTCCCACCGCCCAGGACGACCGGTACCAGCTCGACGCCGACCTCGTCGAGCAGGCCGGCCTCCAGACACTGCCGGGCCATCTGCCCACCGTTGACCGCCACATTCTTGTCCCCGGCCAGTTCCCTCGCCCTGGCCACGGCCGCCTCGATGCCCTCGGTGACGAAGACGAAGTTCTCGTCGTCCTTCGGACGGTCGTCGGGGCGCCGGTGGGTGAGCACGACTGTGGTCACGTTCATCGGGTGACGTCCGCCCCAGGCGTTCGTCATGTCGTAGAGGTGCCGGCCGACGACCAGCGCACCGGTGTTCTCCCACTCCGGTTTGATCAGCTCGGCGCTCGCGGCGGAGAGGCGGACCGGCGGCACGGTGGGACTGGCCGACGGGAACTCGACGTCGCCGTTGCCGTACCACTGGAACAGCAGGTCGAAGCCGCTTTCTTCCGGTCCGGCGATGTAGCCGTCGAGGGACATCGTGGCACCGGTGACGATCTTGCTCATCTGGTTGTCTCCTTCGTTGTCCGCGGGCGTTGTCGATACGTCGTAGGCACGGCCGTCCTCTCGACATCCCTCGCCCGGATTCTTTCCGTGGACGGGGGCCGAACACCGACCCGACCGCGATCGTGGCCGCCGTGACACCCCACCAGCAGCGGCGCGGGGACCGCAGGGCCGCCCTGTTGCCAGATCCACCTCCATCACCGTATGCCAGGGGAAGAAGCTGGGGAGAAAACAGTGAACGGGTGGGCCATCTTCGGCCAGACACGAATCCGGTTCACTGCGATGAGGCCGGAGGGCTTTCCGCCTGGGCCGTTGTTCGGGCTTGGTCAGGTTCGTACTGGTGCGGGTACCCCGAGGCCGGCCGGGCGGATGCGCAGGGCCACGGCCACGCACCGCGAGTACCACCGCACATCGTCTTCGCCGAGGGCCGGACCGCTACGTTCCGGGCGGGTTCGTCGGGGTTCCCGTGGCCCCTGTGGGGATGATTCCTCTTCGCCGGACTTCATTGATTCTCGGACCGGCTCGTCAAGGCGTACCGGTCACCGTCGGCCGTGGGCTAGATTTCATGCGCGGCGGACAGGAGGCTGAGATGACCGGGACGACGGTGGCGCAGGCCGTGGCCGAGCTGGCCGCGCTTGAAGACCCGAAAATGCGCGAGGCGAACGAGAAACACGGTGACGATCACGGTGTGAACCTCGGCAAGCTACGCGCGCTCGCGAAACAGCTCAAGACGCAGCAGGAACTCGCGCGCGAGCTCTGGGCGACGGATGACACCGCGGCGAGGCTCCTGGCCATCCTGATCTGCCGTCCGAGGGCATTCGAGCGCGACGAGCTGGACACCATGCTGCGCGAGACACGCGCCCCCAAGGTGCACGACTGGCTCGTGAACTACGTGGTGAAGAAGAACCCGCACGCCGAAGAACTGCGCCTCGCCTGGAGCGCGGATCCGGACCCAGTGGTCGCGAGTGCCGGCTGGGCGCTGACCTCAGAGCGGGTGGTGAAGAAGCCCGAGGGCCTCGACCTCGCGGGACTGCTCGATGTCGTCGAGGCGGAGATGAAGGACGCCCCGGACCGTCTGCAGTGGGCCATGAACCACTGCCTGGCTCAGATCGGCATTCGGCACACCGAGCACCGCGCCCGCGCGATCGACATCGGCGAACGCCTGGAAGTACTCAAGGACTACCCGACGCCCCCGAACTGCACGTCTCCGTTCGCGCCCGTGTGGATCGCCGAGATGGTGCGCCGTCAGCACGAGGGATAGCGAAGTTCCGCCACGAGCCGGCAGGCTTCGGGGGCCGCTCCCTACGTGTGGATCAGCAGAGTTGCCGGATTGCCGCCCACGGCCTTAGCGATGCGCACCGTCCCCTTGGCTTCCGACGCGGATGCCGGAGCCCCGCGCGCCCATCCTTCAGCGGAGCCCTTTCGTGGATACCCCTGGCTTTAGCGGGCGTTCAAGTGCCGCTTCTGTCCGATTGGCCTGACCGCTGGCCGCACGCGTCGCCTCCACAGCGCCGTGCACCGCGCCTCGGCTTCCCGCATCTCCTGTGCGGAGATCTCCACGGGCTGCGGCGCGAGTGCGGCGGGGGAGCGGACCCCATCGGGCCAGTACATCGCATGGAGCGCGATCGCCCTCGTCGTCCACCTCGCGGAGCTGCCAAGTCGCTCCTTGTCGTGCCGCACCATCGTGCTGATCGCGACCTTGGCGGTGCGCTGCAGGGCCTGGCTGAGTGCTGGTAGTTCCGGCTGTCCGGAATTGGTTCCCATCGCGGTGACGGAGGCTGACTTGGAGCCCTTCCGCTTCGCCGAGTCAGCCGTTGAGCCTGGCTTCTTTGATGCGGTCGGTGAGGCTGTGGATGATCTTGGTCAGCCGCTTCCGCCGACCGGGTCGGTCCGCAGCATGCCGGTCGTCGGCAGGCGGCCCGGTTCGCCCGTGAAGCCGCGGTCTCAGCCCAGAAGGGACCGCGTGCCAGGCGACGCCTTCCGTCCCGCGAGGTCGTGATCAGCCTGGACGCGGAACGAAGGGCTGCCGCGCCGCACTCCGGTGACGCCCCGTCACCGTCACTGTCCCGACCGGGCTGCTGCCTCGTCGACGGGGATGCCCAGCAGAGCGGCCACGGCCGTGAGGGCTGTTCCCAGCGGGAGTGCGACCCGGGTGACCGCGTACTGGTCGCCCCGGGTCGGGTCCCGGTTGACGATCAGCACCGGCTTCCCCGCCTGGGTCGCCTGGCGGACGAACCGGAGCCCGGACATCACCGTCAGTGAGGAGCCCAGGACCAGCAGCGAGCCCGCCTCGCGGACCAGCTGACGGCAGTGCTCGACCCGCGGCGGCGGAACGGCTTCGCCGAAGAACACCACGTCCGGTTTGAGGATGCCGCCGCACACCGCGCAGGGCACCACGCGGAAGTCCCCGATCTGTTCGTCGGTGAGGTCGGCGTCGCCGTCCGGGTTGATCGCGGTGGCCACCGGCGCGAAGCCCGCATTGGCCTCTTGAAGCCGCCGGGCGAGTTCGCGGCGCGGGCTGAAGGTGCCGCAGGAAAGGCAGACGACCCGCTCCAGGCTTCCGTGGAGTTCCAC
>NZ_JBFAHW010000161.1:0-19150 GCF_040654355.1 Streptomyces sp. NPDC050704
TCTCGACAGGTTCCACGGTCTCCAACTCCACGGCGGTGTCAGTCACTTGACGTCTCTCCCATGATCGTCGGATCCGCCGTTAGATTTACACTCCCCTACTCAGATGTCGCTCCATTCCCGCAACAGTGCGAAATCAGCCGTACTGAGCTGTTCAGGAAGCGACACGGCCCAATCGCTGCGAAACTCTGCCTGGCAGGCAGTCGCACTGGACGGGGGGCGTGTAGCTGTGGCGAAGGCAAAGACGAAGGCGCAGACCCGCAAGGGCTATTACCGGGCAGCGCACTACGTGAAGCCATCCTCGACGTCCAGCCGGTGGAAGAAGCCCTCCCTGGGGCTCATCCTGGGCGCCGCTGTGCTGCTCATCGCCGCATGGAACACCCTGTTCTCAGACGGCTCCGACAGCTCGGACAAGACGCCTCCCCCTCCGCCGTCCAGTGTCTCGGCCTCTGCGGTACCCGGTCAGTGATCCCGCCTCCGGCGGAAGGCCGACAAAGGGCGCTGCCACGCTTTGGCCTTCTCAGGCCCGCCATCACGGGTGACTGCGGGACCCACCGTCTCCGCCGACAGGTTCTGCGCGCGCAGCTGCTGCCAGGCCCTCTGCCACTGCGTGATCTGTTCATCGGGAACACCGCACGCTGAAAGGTAGACGGCCGTGGTACCCCAAGTCGTCGGAAGAGTGCTGCGGTTGAGCAGACGACCGACGGTGCCCGCCGCCATGCGTCCGGCCGAACGCTCACTGACCGCCCGGTGAGTCAGTCCACTGACCACCCGCACCTGCGCAAGGGCAGTGAAGAACCCGGTCACGGTACGGATCGCGCGCGGATCCGGCCAGGGACGCTCCCCCGCATCCGCACCGGCCGCAGCGGCAACGGGCGCGGCAGGCAGCTTCGCACGGTTATGCCCGAGCGCGACCTGGGCACCGCTGTTGCGGTCCCGCGCCTGCGGAACAGGATGCCCACGCGCCGCCATCGTCAGGCGCAGATGCCGGTACAGCGCCCCGAGGTCAACCAGCGCGGGACCGCCGGGTATGCCCTGGCGCAGGGCCTCCAGCAGAGCCCCGGTGAAGGCCGTGTAGGTCTCCCCCACCGGCGCCAAGGCAGTACGGGTCTCGGCGGCGGCCGCCAGCAGGAAACTGCCCTCCACCGCCGCCTGGTCGGCAAGCCCCGTCCCCGCGCTCATCCTCCCCAGAGCCAGACCGCTGTAGCAGCAGTCCAGAATCACCACATGCCGCTCGGCCCGGGAGTCCAGCAGCAGCACCTGGCGCACCCAGTCATAGGGCAGGCCGGTCTCGATACGGCCGAACTCGGTATGCGGCAGAGCCAGGACGAGCTGATCCTGGGCATCGACCAGTCCGTGCCCTGCGAAGTAGACCACCAGCGTGTCAGTGGCCTCAGCGGCCGCTTGCCGCACCGCGCCCACCACCGTGTGAGCGGCAGCCGGATCCTCCACAACAGTTACGTGCTGGGCGGGCAGTTGCAGCGACAGCGGGCTGCACAAAAGATCGGCGAGAGCCCGCAGATTGTTCGCCACGGCCGGCAACGGCTCCAGATGTTCAAAGCGGCTCGTGCCCACCAGCACGGCCCGTGAGGCCCCCGGATCGGGCAGCACACTCACCGATCCCCGCCCTCACCGCCGCCAGCCGCCTCAAGCGCCCGCACCGCCCGCGCGATCTCCTCCTCAGAACCCTCCGCAAGGACGATGACCGTCTCCCCGCGTCGGATCTCCACCCGCGGCCGCTGCGGCCGGCTCTGCCGCCACGCCGCAACCGCCAGCACGAACGACGCCGCGCTCCACCCGTTGCCCGTCACCAGCTCAAGCACATCCAGGACCGTGCCCATCTCCCCCGGCCCCGGCACACCACCCCGCACCCCCACCACAACAGACCGGCGCACCACAGGATCCGCACGCAACCAGCCCTGCAGCGAACGCAACTCCCCCGCACCCAGCCCAACCTGCAGCTCTAACCGCACCCCGGCCTCCCCTGATCCGTACGCGCACCCACCGACAATGCACAACCGATCAGGAAACCCGCTACAGCACAACACCACCCCCGCACCAGACAAAATACTCCTGAGCAGCACAAACACCCGCCGAACCCTTTGACCCTACCGATACCTACAACAAACCCAACTCTCCTCAACACACCACCAACAACTCCAGCTCAATCCCCTGAACACCCTCCCCGAGCCACTCCACCCAACCTCTCAGCGAACCAACAACACACCAGACCAGCGACCACCCAGCACACCAACAAACCCCCCTCCGAGCGTCAGCCAGTCTCCGTCACGACAGCACCCTGTCGAGCGCATCGTCGGTGCCCCCGGGAGCACCTTGATACACGGTTCGCACATCCTCCAGGCGGCTCCCCAGCCGAGCCCACTGCGATTCCCAGCCCTGCCCAAGCATGGGCCAAGCGTCACACGTAACCGACACAACGCAGGGGATCACACCCACGTGGTTACAGATACACGCCTCAGACGCGCACATAATTGGCTACAGTCGGAAATCACCCGATCCTTCCCCGGTGTCATGCTTCGACGTTTCGGTGGGTGAGCATGCGATCGACAGGCCTTCCCAGGAGCGTGCTGGCCTCCTGGAGCAAGCGGGTTCTGCTGTGGTCGATGACCGTCTTCTTCATCACGGCTCCCATCTGGATCTATTTCGCCACCTTCCGTGGGCACCCGGACGATCAGTCCGCCAAGAACTTCGAAGCCATCGTCAGCTGGTCCAACATCCTGGCCTGCAGCGCGGGCTTTATCGGCATCACCGTGACCGTCCTACTTGCCCGCGCTGCGTCCGCAGACTCGAAGATGGAGCTGGCCAAAGCCGTTCGCCGCCAGGAAGGGAAGGTCGAAGGCCATCGGCTCGGCCTCAGCCAAGTCCGGTCTCTCGCGGCCAGACCCGTCTACACCGTTGAGCACGACGTGCGATTCCGTGATGTCGATGGCCCCGCCCGCACCGACATCTGCGACTTCTTCGAGAACGAAGCCGAGGGCCAGCTAGTCATCCTCGGTCCCGCGGGGGCGGGCAAGACTGTCCTCGCGGTCAAGCTGACCATGGCGCTCTTGGACAAATACCAGCCCGATGACGCGGTGCCGGTCCGATTCGACCTCGCCACCTGGGACCCCGACCGTGACGTCGGCGAATGGCTCGCCGCGCAGCTCACCACCCGGTACGGGGTGCCGCCCGACCGAGCAAAGGCCCTCATAAACGACTTCGAGGTCATGCCGATCCTCGACGGCCTCGATGAAATCTCCGTCGAGAAGGAGGTCCTCGCCAAGGCCGTGGGAGCCATCAACGCCCACTTCGGGGTCAGGAGTTACCACCGCTTCGTGGTCACCTGCCGGAACAATGTCTTCTCCGACATCGGCCAGCACATCGAAACAAGTCACGAGATCACTATTCTGCCGCTCGTAGCGGAGGAGATAGTTGGCTTCATTCAAGAGACCACGCGCGAAACAGAGGTAATCCAGGCCTGGCAACCCGTCCTGGACGCGGTGAACGCCGGTGTTCCGGCCGTGCTCCACGCCCTCGGCACCCCGTGGCGCCTGACCCTGGCCGTCACCTACTTCCTCGACACCATGGAGACCCGCGACCTCGTGCCCCGCGAGGGCGAAAACCACGACGCCTACTCCCGCCGGGTGGGCGACCTGTTGATCAAGACCTTCGCCCCGGCACGAGCGCGGATCCATGCCATCGAGACCAGGGAGAAGGCCGACACCTGGTGCCGGTTCATCGCCGAGGACCTCGATCTCCAGGTCGACAGGGGCGGCCCGCGGCAAGACATCATCGCGCACTACGCGGCGGATCAAGCCGCCGGTTCCGAGCTTCTCCACCGCACCTTGGCGTTCGCCTTCCTCTGGCTGGCCGGCATCTTCGGGATCGGCGTGCTGATGCTCCTGGCCTGGGGCCTGGATGCCGTCAGCGGCACCACGATCATCCCCAGCACTCGGTCAGGACTGGCAACTCTGGCACGCCTGCACCTCGCTGGCCCCGCCGTCGCGATCCTGCTGGGTGTGGGAGTCTCCCTCGCCCTGAGCCCCGGTGTGCCCAGAGCGCGCAAGACGACTCGCCGACTGCTTCGCAGGCCCTCCCTGGCACTCCGGGCCGTGATCTTCGAGAACCTCGAGGGAGCCACGATTGCCTCCATCGGATTCGTCATCTGGTGTCTGCTGGTTCCCGTCCTCTACTGGCCCTTCGCCTATCTGGTGGCGTGGCCCATTGCAGGGGCCGCTCCCGCGGTCCGGATCGCTCTGATCGCCGGGTTGATCCCCGCCGCCGCCCTCGGCTCCTCAGGCGCCCTGGCGACTTTCAGGAAGTATGTCTTCGGGGCCTGGTACGGCGATTTCCTGACCACAGACGTTGAGCGGGCCCTCCAGTCGGCCGGGTCCCTGCCCCTCTCAGCGAACTGGACGTTCCCTAATCCGGAGATCGACCAGATCCTCGGAACGCGCCGCACCAGACGCAATTGGCCCGCGGCCATCGAGACCTTCCTCATCGACGGATATAAGGCCGGGATCTTCCGCCGGTCAGGAGGGGTATACCAGTTCCGTCACCGGCAGTTACAGGACTGGTACTCACACCAGGTCGACCCGCTGCTAGCCTGGGACACCGAACTACCCTTGCCCCGCAATGAAAATGCCACCATGCAACTCACCCACCGCGTCAACATGCTCTATGCGGGGGAAGGCAGCTCAGCCGCCCAGCGCCTGCTCCTGGGCGGGCATCAGAGGCAGGCGCGGGACGAGAGCCGCCGCGCCGACGCTGCACAGGTGAGCAGGTTCATCAAACCTCCCGGAGTGCTGCCTCAATGCGATGCGAACTCCATCAACGCGCTCTTCGCGGCTCAAGACGAAGCCAGGGCGACCGGATCGGCCGCCATCCAGCCATGGCACCTGCTCGTCGCCTTACTCTCCGACATCCAGACCCGCCATCCCGACTGCCCGGCCGACATCGACCAGATCCGCGGCGCCCTGCGGCCCAACCGGACGATATCCCCGGACGAATCACCCAGCCATATCCCCCTGGCCCAGGGCCTCAGAAATATCCTCATGGCCGCTCCGCTCCGATGGAACAAGCGGATCAGGCCGGAGTTCTTGGTCCATGACCTCCTGAACCCCGACAACGCCTCCGCCCGGCAGGCGATCCTGGCGCTCCGGTTCCCAGTCGATACCGAACCACGCATCCGCGCTTGGCTCGCCGAAGCTATCCCCCGGCGCCTCACGGGCGATCCCGGCGACGAACCCGGCCGGCTCACCGACCTCGCCGAACTGATGCTCCGGATCGATCGCCCCGAAGACGCTGAGCGTGTGGTCCGTGAGGCCATCGCTCTCGATCCCAGTGACGCAAGAGCCCACTACGTCCTGGGGAACGCCTTCGAGGAATTGGGCCAGTACGACGAGGCCGAGGCAGCCTTCCGCCAATCCATCCGACTCGACTCCCAAGCCCCCTCCCCCTGCCGCGCCTTCGGCGACCTGATGCGTCGTCTGAACCGGTTCGACGAGGCCGTAGCCGCCTATTGGGGGGTCGTCAGACTCGACCCCAGTAATGCCCTCGCTCACCGGGATCTCGGGCACGTCCTGATGAAGCAGCACCAATTCGAAGCGGCCGTAGGCGCCTACCTCAGAGCAAGCGACCTCGACACCCTCACCCCAGGCCTCGACCATGCCCTCGGAAATGCGCTCTGCCAGATCGGCGAGTTCGACGATGCCGAAGCCGCCTACCGCGACGCCCTCCAGGTTCGCTCCAGTGACGTGATGGCCCATCGGCGGCTTGGCGAGTTGATGCTGTTCACCGGCCGAGTGGACGAGGCACGAGAACATCTGGAGCAGGCTGGCCCGACGGCAGATGCCGAACTGTTGCGCTGGCTCGCCGATCGGATGGACCCCCCGGGCGATGGCTCACTCCACACACCCGACACCGTCCTGGCCTCCCTGGAGCAGCCCTGGCCACCTGGTCATCCCCGCCCGTCCTCCTTCGCCGTGGCGGAGATCCGCGCCCTGGCGCTCGCTGGTCGTGGGCAGGGGATGAGAGCGGCATGGGCTCTGAACACGGCGGCGGGCTCTCGCGAACCGGACGACCGGTTCCTCCGACCGCTCTACGACCTGCTCGCCCGTCCTGGTCCGGTCTCCGGGCTGGAGCGGCTCCTGTCGGTGTGGCGGGAGATCCTCGCTGAGGACTCGACGGCGGCAGGCCCGTGGGGCGGCCCGGCACCTTCGCACAGCGGATGACTTCAAAGAACACACGCGCTTCAGGTCGGTAGCAGCCTCACCGTGCCCTGGCCACTCCGTATGTGATGTCTCACGCCGATGCGATGGGAGTTCTCAGAAGGCGCCACCGCTGCTTCTCGCTTGGTGTCCACGAATCATGGCCGTGACCAGTGAGGACATCTGACATACAGGTGAGAGCCGGGCTGAACATCGAAGTAAAAACGTCGCACCGTGCACGATGATCAGCGGTAACGCGGGCCGATCGGGACTGGTGCTCATACGCGGGTTCCCTTCCGGTGTGTTACCTGAGTTCAACGGAGTAACTGCTGCCGTCGAAGTCCCATCCGTCGGTGCCTGCGCCGATGTCCTGCTCGATGACGTCTTCGATGAAGTGGTCCTCGAACTCGTCGTCGGTGAGCTCGCCGGCCATCCAGAGTTCCTCGATCGCGTCCCAGTCGCCCCGGCTGCCGTCGATCCGCAGAGGCGCGGCGTCGCGTGCTCCGCGCTCGCGCCGGTCGCTGCCGGTTTTGACGTAGCCGCTGATCTCGTACTGGCCGTCCTTGACGTGGTCGGGGATCGGCTCGGCGGGGACGATGGCGACGTTCTCGTAGGCGGTGTGGATGAGGTCGCGGTAGCTGCGGCGGACGTTGTACTCAGGGTCGGAAAGCCAGTTGATCAGCGTCTTGACGGTCACGTCGAGGTCAGCCTCTTCCAGTGCCTCGTAGCCGCGGTGGGTACCGGTGAGCTGGGAGAGCTGGGCGTGCCAGTGCTTGGCCTGGTACGACGACAGCCGGTGGCGGGGCGTGACCTGGACGCGCAGGAGGTCGCCCAGGGCGGCGCCCAGGGACCTTCCGCGGCCGGTGGGCCCAGCCATCAGTCGTCACCCTCGGGGATCATCTGCCCGGGCTCGATGAACTTGGCCTTGACCTCGCCGAAGCCGGTCCCGATCCGGTACGTGGCAGGCGGCGTGCCGGGCGGCGTCCAGAAGACGGCCGCGTCGACGTTGCGCAGCGCGATGAGCGTGTGCCCGGCCTGGACGGCCCGGAAAGCGACCGCCCAGTGCCGGACGGAGGCCTCGGCGACCATGCTCATGCGCCAGTCCGGCCGCCAGAACGGGGAGCGCTGCTCCTTCCGCTTGGGCCACAGCAGACGCAGCGCGATGGACAGCCGCGTCTTGTACGCCTTGTACGGCTCGCCGCCGGCCTCGACGAGCTCGGTCCGCGCCTTCCGGGTGGCCTCGTAGAAGGGCTTGAACAAGCTCTCGTTGGCCTTCCCGGTCCACGAGTCGTGGATGACCGGCATCGCGGCGAGGTGCCCCTCGCGCACGAGCTTCTCCAACTGCTTGATGTGCGGGGTGGTCACCCACACACGGCCCTGCTCATCGGGCCGGTCGATGATCCGCCCCAGCGGGTGCGGCATGTCCGTGCGCGGCCACTGCGGGATGTCGATGAGGTAGATACCGGCGCCGGCCTTGTCGAACACGGCAAGGGGCCCGGTGTGCAGCAGCTTGTTCGGAGCCAAGGGCACGGCCGAACACGCGGACGGGTAGCTGCCGTTGCGGTCGATCAGACACAGCACCCCCTCACCGAAGGCGTCCGGTACGTCGAGCTGATCACGCCGGACCCGCTTGCCGTTCGCCCGGTTGTAGGGCACCCGCGTGCTGGTGACGTCGGGGTGGACCCAGCGGGGCTCGCCGTCCATGTGCTCACTGATCAGCGGCCACGGACCGCTCTTTCAGCTTCTGCGTCGTCTTCGTCGTCCGGGACGTGCCGGCTGTCCGAGGTGGGCTGGCCAGCGGCGGGCTGCCCGGTGGCGCTGGCGGACCCGGGGGTGTTGTAGGCGTCCAGCGCGGCCGCGAGACGGTGTCCCTCGGCGTCGTCCGGCAGCTGCTGCGGCGCCGCAGCCGTCTCAGCCAGGGACGGCCCGACTTCGGCAAGAGCTTCCTGGTCGTTGTTGGCCAGCGCGGTGCGCAGCGCGGCCAGTACATGCGTGACCGAGGCAGGCAGCCCCTGCCGGGCGCCGGACGTGTAGGGAAGCACGGCTTCGGCCAACTCCCGCTCCACGGCACTACCGAGACTCCGCACGGGTTCTTTACCGGCCGTACGGACGGCGGGGGCGGCTTCGGCGTCGAGGAACCGGGCGTGGAGCAGGTCGTGCTGCAGGTACGCCGAGCCGATCGTGCCGAAGTCCCGCTCTGCGACCGTCACCTGGACCTTGGCGGGGACCTCGGTCGGTGCGAGCGTCAGCGTGACGTCGGCGTCCAGGAGACCCAGGAGTGCGGGATCGTCGCTGTCCACGATGGCGAGCACCGGCACGTGCAGGGTGCGCGCGAGGGAGGCCAAGAGCTGGGAGGCGTCCGGGAGGCGGTCACCGGACAGCGGAAGGCGGGCGTTGTGGGCGGTCTGGAGCCGGTCCACGACCACCAGGGCCAGGTCCTGGATGTACGGGGCCGTTTCCGCGATCGACTCGGCGGTCAGGTCGCTGCCGTCGTCGATCAGCAGCGGCGCCTGGACCAGTTCCTGGGCCACCTGCTGCTCGTGTGCGGTGAGGCGGCCCTGCTTCAGGCGGGGGTAGTCGCCGCCGGTCTCCGCGGAGATGATCCGGCGCATGATGTCGGCCTGGTTCGGCCCTGACGCCGCGTACAGGACCCGGCGGTTGTCGATGAGTGCGGTCTGCCGCGCGGCAGCCAAGCCCAGCAGACTTCCCCCCACGTTCGGGGCGGCCGCCACCAACGTCAGCCGGCCAGACTGCAAACCGCCTGTTGCGGCCAGAACGTCGATGACCTCGCGTATGTAGCGATAGACGGTCGCGATGCCGATGCGGAACCCGGCGGCGAGCTGGGCATAGGTATCGCCGCATCGCAGGTGGGCCAAGGCGAGCAGGGCCTGTCGGCCCGTGGGCAGACGCCGCCAGCGCGTTCCGACCTCCCGCCGCCGGGCATGCAGTTGAGCGCTTAGGTAGCACAGCGTGCGGCTGGACAGATCAATTGACGACGGGTAGACAAGCACGCGAAGCTCCTGGTGGGGCACGGTGGATCTTGGTCGTGACACCTCCTACCAGAGCTTCATCGCGCTGCAGAGCCGCCCAAGTGACGGACATCGCCGTCAGGTTGGAAACAGCTCAATGCCTCGAACGCCGATAACTGCCTGGTGTTCAACGGCCGCTTGTCGCCATACGGCCTCACCTGGGCTGAGATGGTCGGTTGGTGGGCCGCCCTGCAACAGACAGCCCAGAACGACCGCCGCACCGCGCACGCTCTGTATGCGAGGCTCGCCGCGTCACTGGACTCGGAGCCTGAGCGGCTCCTGTTCCGTACCTACTGTGCGCGCTACGGCGAAGCAGGACATGCGCTGCACGGGATAGGTGTCGGACTCGCCGTCGATGAACTCGTACTTCTCCGTCACCGGTATTCCTGGGCGAAGAAGGCCGCCGCTTTTCCCAAGAATTCGATCTTCATCCGCAGTTCCCGGTTCTCGCGTCCCAGCTCGCGCAGACGAGCGCGCTCACTGATGTTCAGGGGTGGTTCCTCGCCGGCGTGGTCCTGCCGGCAGCGGCTGACCCAGGTGCCCAGCGTTCCTTCGTTCACCTGAACTTCTCTCGCAACTTCGGCGATCGGCCGAGACTCCACGACCACCATCTTGACCGCCTCGTCCCTGAACTCGGGACTGAACTTCCTACGCTTTGTGTCACGTGCTCTCTCCGCCGTTCCGGACTTCGATCCTATGGGGGCCACTGTCCGAGAACTTCAGGGCGGCTCACTGGGAGTTGGAGTGGCTCGAACGTGAACCGGCCAGCGGCGGATACGTGATCTGCCTGCTTCGATAGCCAGGACGGTTGATCTGGAGCATGATCTGGCAGTCGGGGCGCGGGGCCGCTCGTGCGGGGCCTTGTCCAGGCGGCCCGTGAGGCCCGCCCTGGCATCCGGCCGCCTACGCCGGCTGAAGCGGGCGACCGGACACGAGAGATCGGGGCTAGGACGAGTTTCCGCCCGTCAGCACCCGTTGTTCGCCCGCCGGGATCGCGCACGGTGTGCCGCCCGCGTTGGTGAGGCCTTCCGGGCTGAGGGACCAGGTCGAGATCTGGCCGCCGGAGTAGCCGCTGTGGATAGTGTTGTTGAAGAAGCGGTCGTGGTACGAGGCGCACTGCCGGGAGATCTTGTTGTCGATCGCGCACTGCGTGTCGCAGAACTCGCCGCGATAGTACGACGCCCGCCCCGCGCGCGTGATGTCGTTGTACTCAATCGAGTTGTAGTTGCTCATGTTCCGTGACTTCACCACATAGCCGCTGACGTAGGAGAACTTGTTCCGCACCACCTGGTTGTCCGAGCTGAAGTGCGTGATGTACAGGCCGTGGATGTTTCCCTGATACGGGGCGGCGTTCTCGATGTTGATGAAGTGACTGTTCTCCACCCGGTTGTTGGACGAGTTCGTGAGGACGATGCCGCCGTAGCCGAAGGTGGAGCCGCCGCTCCACTTGCTGCCCAGGTTGCGGAACTGCATCCCAAAGAACGTGTTGTGGTTCAGGCCCTTACTGCCGCGCACCTGGAGTGGCGGGTTGTAGTTCTCGTCGGTGACGTCACGCTCGGAGTCGCCGTAGACCGAGACGCCGCCCGCCGAGTAGTACTCCACCCGCAGATAGCGGAAGTCGAGATTGCTGTCGCCGCCGCCGTACAGCGGGTCGCCGGTGTCCCTGGGCAGCCGCGGCTGCAGCCAGAAGCCGGCACAGTACGCCGTGCCGCATGTGGCGTTCTTGAAGACCGGCAGCCCGCCCGCCGGGACCCCCTGCCCCGGCACGTAGTCGATCGGCATGAACGACACCTTGTGCCCGGGCACGTAGAAGCGCCACTCGTGGAACGGCGGCGCAATGTAGGTGCCCTGCTTGATGCGCACCTCGACGTCGGTGGTCGGCTTCTGCTGCTGCAGCACCTGCTGCACCCGCGGCAGCGTGGCCACCGCCTTGCCGGAGCTTAGCCCGTCGTTGGCGTCCGAACCGCCGGCGCCCGCGGGCGCCATGTAAACCGTGAAGGCGGCCGCCTCCGCAGCGGCCGGGGCGGCCTTCACCGTCGTGACCGTGCCGGCAACCAGCAGCACGGCCGCGCCGAGCCCGGCCAGAATGCCGCGGGTGATTCTGGTACGTCTCTCCCGAATACCCATGATCACCTTCCTTGTAGGGTGATGCGCAGCGTCTTCGTCTCTCCGGCCGTCCCGGTCACATCGACCGTGAAGGTCAGCGGATTGAGCGAGCCGACCGTGATGCCCTTGTCGGCGGCCACCGCGACCTCGAGCCTGACCCGGGTGCCATGGCGCGTCGGATCCGCCACCGACACGGCCAGTTCACCGTCGTCGCGCTGCAGCACCACCGACCCCGCGTCGACGGGGTGCTGGCCGCGAACTTCTGGGGCGCCGGGCGCGGCCGCGGAGCTCTCCAGTTGTCGCGCTGGGCGACCGTGTAGACCAGCGGCTTGCCGACGGCATCCGCGCCCACCGCGCCGCCGACGCACATGGCAGAGCTCATCGGACGCCCAGCGAAGTCAGTTCGCCGTTCGGGGCCGCGGCCAGCGCCGGACCCGCGGTGCTGGCCCAGCCCGCCCCCGCCCCCGCCCCCGTCGCCAGCGACAGCACCAGGAACTCTCTGCGTGAACGTGCCCTCACCATGCACACCCCTCCAAGGAGCCCCAGGCATTACGGCCATAGCCGAAAATAAGTAGAGGAGCGGAAACCGTCAATGAGCCTATTCCAAGCTGACGGCGTTGACCACGAGTTGGACGGTCCGGCGCAACGACGAAGCTCCTGGTAGATGGGTTCTCGACCAAGATCACCCGTGTCCGCCAGGAGCTTCGTGTGCTTGTCTACCCGTCGTCGATCGATCTGTCCACCCGCACCCTGCGGTTCCTGACCGGACAACTGACAGCCAGGCGGAGGGAGATCGGCACGCGGTGGCGGCGGCTTCCCGCAGCGCGACAGGCTCTGCTGGCCCTGGCCCACCTGCGGTGCGGTGACACCTACGCACAGCTCGCGGCCGGTTTCGGCATCGGGATCGCGACCGCCTTCCGCTACATACGCGAGGCCGTCGACATCCTGGCCACCCTCGCCCCGTCCCTGGCCGAGGCGATGAATGCAATCCGGGCGAAGGCGTTCGTCATCCTCGACGGCACCCTGCTGCCGATCGACCGGATCGCCGCCGACACCCCGTACTACTCCGGGAAACACAAGCGCCACGGCATGAACGTCCAGGTCCTCACCGACCCGTTCGGACGACTGCTCTGGGCCTCGCCCGCGCTGCCCGGCTCCGTTCACGACCTCACCGCCGCGCGACAGCACGGGATCATCGAAGCCCTCGCTGAAGCGGGACTCAAATGCTGGGCTGACAAGGCGTATCAAGGTGCCGGCGGAACCGTCCGAGTCCCGTTTCGGGGCCGCCGCCTCAAGCGATGGAAGCGCCGCCACAACACCACCCACGCCAAGATCCGCTGCCTCGGCGAGCAGGCCATGGCCACCCTCAAGGGCTGGCGGCTCCTGCGGAAGCTCCGCTGCAGCACCATCCGCATCACCGACGTGGTGAAGGCCGTCCTCGTCCCTCACCACCACGCGTCAGCCTGAGGTTGGAAAGAGCTCATTGTCGCCTGAGCGGCGATGCCGAGTTGCTCGCGGGGCCGCTGAGCGAGCTCGAGTAGGCCGGCTCGCGTCGCCGGGGGGGAAGGGCCGTGTTGAACTCTCGGAGGGTGGCCAAGTGTGCCGCCCCAGGAGAGGTCGCGGGCCTGCAGATGAACCATCCCTGCGATGGCGAGCCGCATACCGACGGAGCGGGTGAATGCTCCGGACGGCCTGGTGGTTGCAGGCGAGAGCTGCCTTGGGGTTCTTCAGCGCGTCCAGGAAGTTCGACTTCCCGGCCGCGTTCGACCCAGTAAGGACCGACAGCGGGCCGAGCTGGACGTCACAGGCCGCGATCAACCGGAAACTCTCAAATCGGACACACGTCAGAAGCACGGCCGCACACCGCACCCGCAAGAAGCGGCACGTGTAGCAAGACGGCCCGGTGCGCCACCGGCAACCAGCCTCTCTGGTACTGCGGTGCGTGTATTGCTGTTCACGTTTCCCCATTCGCTCGTCCGCCATCGACGGCCCGTGTACCACCCATGACCCGCAAGGCGGGTACGGTGTCCCGATGCGCCGATCTTGGTGCTGTCCATGATCGGTTGGTCCTCGCCGCGACACTGCCAAGGCCGTCGGTCGCCTCTCGGCTGCCACTCCCCCGGTCTGTCGGCTTTGGCTTGTCTGGCTGCTGGAACCCTCCGTAGTGAACAGCGCGCCACTCCCTTGAGACGGCACGCGCTCCACCGGTGAGAGCCCGTCACGCCACAGGCCACGTCGCACCCGCCGGGCTGGCACCCGCCGTTGTCCTGCAAGGCCCGGTGACACGATCACCTTGCCGGTCCGCGACGCCTTTGGCGCGCTGGCCGTCCGGCTTCTCTTCCTTGCTGCTCGCGCGCCAGCCACACACCTTGTCCTCCCGTTGCCTGCGCAGGCGAGCCGGTGGCACCACTCCTGTCGGCTCTCCGTCCTTTGATGCGTACGCGCCCCGTGAGGGAGCTTGTTCTAGCCGGGCGGGGTGCCGTCAGGGTGGTCGTGGATCCAGGACAGGCCGCCCAGGTCGAGGCGTTGTCGGGTGCGGGTGACGGCCACGTAGGCCAGGCGGGCTTCGGCGTCATCGATGGGGTCAGGTGATTTCGTGGCGTCTGTCTGATCGTCAGTGATGTTGTCCTTGCGGGCGAAGTCGTCTGCGATGAGCACGCGGGGCCATTCGCGGCCCTTGGCCTTGTGGGCGGTGGAGACAGTGACTTGGGCGTGCGGTTCGGGGGTGAGTTGGGCAACGGCGGCGAGGATGGCGTCGGTGCCGTGGGTGTCGACGAGGTTGACCAGGGGTGCAGGTCGCGACCGGCCGGGTCGTGGGATGCGTAGTCCTGCAGGTCGCCCCAGGAGGGGAAGAGGATGAGTTCGGGGTGGTGGGTGCGGCGGCCTTCTTTCAGGTCTCGGGCTGCGAGGGCCAGGGCGTGCAGGCTGTCTCCTCCCCCGGCCAGGGCGACTCGGTGTCCGGCGGTCATGAGGGTCATGACGTGAGCCATGGCTCCGACGTTGGTGCGGCACAGGACGGCGTCGGGGTGGGTGACGGGGCCGAGTTCGGTGGGCACGGCGGGGGTGCCGGTGAGGCGGATCGGGGCGTCGGCGAGGGTCAGCCAGCGGTTGGCTTCCACTGCGAGGGCGGGGCCGAAACGGAAGGACTGGGACAGGGCGAGCTGGGTGCCGTCGAACCCAGTCATGATGTCTTTGGCGCCGCGCCAGTGGTAGATGGCCTGGGCGGAGTCGCCGACCATGACCAGCTGGGCGTGGCCACGCTGGTTGAGGAAGATCTGCTCGACGACGGGGTTGGTGTCCTGGGCTTCGTCCAGCAACAGGAAGTCGGCGTCGATGCGGGGCTGGGTGAGGGCCCAGATCTTGAGGTAGTGGTCGTGGTCGAAGCGGGCGGCGCCGTCGTCGGGGTGTTGCAGGTCGGTCCAGGCTTTGCGGGCGAACGGTACAAGGTGGGCGGCGAGTTGGGCGTGGAGGTCGGGGTCTTCCCGGCCGCGCAGGTGGGGCACGTGGTGGTTGGTGATGGTCTCGTCGGCGGTGTGGCAGAAGCGGGTGACGGTGCGCAGGGTGGCGTTGGCGAGGGCTTTTTGCGTTACCTCGCGGTCGCCGATGCGGAGGGCTTTGGTGAGGCCGAGGGCTTGTCCGGTCTGCCAGGCGGGGCGGCGGGGTGCGTTCAGGCGGCGGGTGTAGCGGTGGCCGACGGCGGCGTAGGCGAGGGCGTGGGCGGTCTTGCACCGGACGTTTTTGGGGAAGCGGGTGCGGGCGTCCTGGGCGATGGCGCGGTTGTAGGCGAGGTAGCGGCCGCGGCGGGTGGTGGTGTGGGCGAGCAGGGTCAGGGTGGTGGTCTTGCCGGTGCCCGCACCGGCCTGCAGGGCCAAGTGTTCGCCGGTGCGGAAGGCATCGGCCGCGGCGGCCTGTTCATCGGTCGGATTCAGCACGGCGCAGCTCCGGAAGTGCGGGTCAGGGCGTGCCCGACGGCCGCGATGAGATGGGCGGGCGTGGTGTGGGCGAGCAGTTGCTGCAGGGCCCGGTCGAGGCGGTCGGCCTCGTCGCTGGCGTGCTGGGCCAGGGCCCGGTGAAGGGCCAGTTCCACGAAGCGTTGGGGTGTCTGTGCTGCGCGGTCGGCCGCTGCCGCGAGGGCGGTGCGTGCGGCGGGCGGGAAGGCGACGTTGAGGAGGATCTTGCCGCTTCGGTCGGGGTAATGCGTGGTGATCACGTCGATGGGCAGCCGTGTGCCAATCTGGCGGCGCAGTCGAGTGAGGGCCTTTCCCGGGGTTTTGGCGCGTACGACGGTCATGAGCCGGGTGGCGTCGAAGTTGGCGGCGAGCGGCATCGTGCGGCCGGCGTGATGGAGTTCGGCCGCGGTGAGGGATCGGGTCAGGGTGATTTCCAGGGCGTGGTGCGCCATCGTCATGCCTCGCCTCCGGGGTCGTGCGGGAGGCGCGTGCGGATGTGCGCTGCGTGCAGGAGAGGGTCGAAGACCTGCCATCCGGCCAGGGCAAGGTCGGCGGCGTTCGGGGCGGCGGCATGAGCGGGGCAGCGCTGGGTGCGCCAGCGCAGCTGCTCCCCGTACGGCAGGCGGCTGAGGTCGTAGAGGGCCATCAGCCCGGCGGGCAGAGTGAGTTGGCCGCGCTGCGGGCTGGCAGGCAGGAGTGCCCAGACCCCTTTGGGGGCGTCGGGGGCGAGGACGGGCAGCGGCGGCGGCGCCGGGTCTGAGCCACACACCGGATGTCCTCGACCGGCCGGTCGGCGAGATAGCGGCCCAGCAGCAGCTGCACGACGGGACGGGCGGGCCAGTCGCTGGGCGTCGCCGGCTCACGCTCGGGCGCGGGTGGCGTGGACGGGGCGAAGGCACCTGAGTCGATCAGGCGCCGGGAGCGGACGCCGAGTTGGCGGCGCATCTCCTCGACGTGGGTGGTCAGGCGGGTAGTCGGGGTGCGGCTCGGGCAGAGCACGGTGTGCGGAATGCGGCACCAGGCGCTGCCGTCGCCGTGCGGGTGGGCGATACCGCAGCTCAGGTGCCAGCGGCAGGAGGCGGGTACGTGGGCGGTGGCCAGTTCGGCGGGGTGCAGGGCGATGGGCCGCTGGTCGGCGCGCGGGTAGAAGTCGATGCGATGGCCGCACCGGCGGCAGCGGCCGCTCTGCCCGGTGCGCAGCAGGGCGGCTGGGGCTGGCGGCGGTCACCCGCAGGGGGCGGCGGGGGCGGGCGGTGCAGAGGCTGCTATCCCGGGGGCAGCCGGTGGAGAGGGTGTTGGGGT
Organism: Streptomyces sp. NPDC050704; assembly: GCF_040654355.1. Taxonomy (NCBI): domain Bacteria; kingdom Bacillati; phylum Actinomycetota; class Actinomycetes; order Kitasatosporales; family Streptomycetaceae; genus Streptomyces; species Streptomyces sp. NPDC050704. The sequence continues at coordinate 16,594 of NZ_JBFAHW010000161.1, forward strand.
GCATAGCGGGGACCGTGCCAGGCGACACCCCGCGGCGACGGGGATAGGCAGGGCGGCGCCCCCCGGCTGGCCCAGCGGTACCGAACGCCTGCGTCAGCGAGCGTCCGGATGTTCGGTGCGTGTTCGCCGGTTCGGGTGATTCGTAAAGTGGTGCGCGACCGGGCGCGGCACGGTCAGGGGCCTGGGCTGCCGGGTGGAGTGTGGTCGTCACAGAGGGGGCCGAGCAGGTGCTCGATGGGCACGTCGAAGGCGTGGGCGAGGGCGTGCCAGGTGGTGACGCTGCCGGTGGTGCGGCCGTGTTCGAGGTCGATGAGGGTGCGCCGGGCCAGGGCGCTGCGGCGGGCGAGTTCGTCGAAGGTCCAGCCGCGCTCGTTCCTCAGCCGCGCGAGCGTCACGCGCAGGGCGGTGAGGTCGGGGTCGGGCGGTGTCCGGTCTCGTGGAAGATGAGGCATGCTGATGCTCTGACCTGTGGTGCTTGACCATCTCGACGAGACCGGTCGCGCCATCGGCGGCGTCCGTCCCTCTCTGCCTACTTGAGTCCACCGAGACGAAGGGCATCCTCGATCTCGCTGAGCTTCGCGGACGGCAGGACGCCCGCCTGCCCGATCAGGTCTTCCCTGGCCAGGGTGACCAGCCAAGTGCAAGGGATGAGGTCGGGACGTGGAAGTGCGACTCTCAGGACGCCTTCGAGAGGCAGTCCTTCGGGGGCACCTACTGCCACCTCAACGGCCACACCGCTGAGACCGGTGCCCGCGGGAGCGACGACCTGCATCGCCAAGAAACCGGACGCCTCTTCTCCCGACAGCAGTACGACTGCCTGCTGCTCGTTGAAATCTGCCCACCAGACTTCGCCACGTCGCATATGTCCTCCTGATACTTCGAGGCTGAGACCGCCCCGACGGCGCACCACCAAGGCTGTGACGTCAGCGAGCTTCATGCTTCCACCGTAGAGCCACCTGCCAATCTCGCCTGGCCGCCCTCGGCGCGTGGACCGCTCAGCCGACGGCGGATCCTGTGCTCGACGTCGGTCCAACTTCCTTGGCGATCGGTCCGCTTTCGCTGTCACAGGACGTTCGCGACGGCCTCCACGAGGACACCGAGTCCTTGGCGTAACCACGGGATCGTGATGCCGCGAGGGTAAGACGCGTCCCACGGACCCGCGAGCAGGTCGGCAGCATCGTGGTTCGCTCCATTGCCTCCGCCACCGCGATACCGCGCACCGCGGCATCACAGGCGGGTGCCGTGCCCGGGCCGGCCTGCGGGCAGGCGGAGACTTCGGCGGAGCGGACCGCCGTGATCAAGTCGGCGGCCTCTTGGCCGAATTGATCGGCAATCCGCTGCGGCGGGCAGGACGTGTCCTCCACGTCGTGCAGCAGCGCCGCGCACACCACCGGCGGAGGCATGCGGACCTCGGATGGCGGCGACGGCAAGGCAGTGGGTGATGTAGGGGTCACCGCTGGCGAACCCTGACACCGCGTGTCAGCGGCGGACCAGCACCGTGTGCGTGACGGTCGGCGAGCCGACCAGCTCGGACACCCGGTAGCCGTCGATCCCGTCACCCAGATTGTCGAGCAGCCGCTCCCCGCGCCCGATGAGCATCGGCGCGATCACTAGGTGGAGCTCGTCGATCAGCCCGGCGCGCAGATACTGCTGGATGACCGCCGCGCCGCCGCCGATCCGGACATCCTTGCCGCCCGCGGCGTCGAACGCGCCCTGGAGCACCGTCTCCAGCGGCTCGTCGGTGAAGTGGAAGGTCGTTCCGCCGGCCATCTCCAGCGCCGGGCGCAGATGGTGGGTGTGCACGAAAACGTCGTGGTGGTAGGGCGGGTTGTCGCCCCACCAGCCCTTCCAGGACTCGTCCTCCCACGGCCCGCGCTGCGGCCCGAACATGTTCCGCCCCATGATCGTGGCGCCGACGTTCTGGTCGGCGCGGGCGAAGTAGTCGACATCGATTCCGGTCTTCCCCGCGGCGGAGTCCTCCATCGCGGAGACGAACCAGCTGTGCAGCTCGTCACCCCAGCCAACACCGTCGCCGAACGGCGCGTCCAGTCGCTGATTCGCGCCGGCCGCGAAGCCGTCGAGGGAGATCGTCACATTGTGTACGCGGACCTTGGGCATGGCCTTCACCTCTCGTGTTGATGCCGTTCTCTCACCCCTGCGTCGTACAGAGCCTGCCTGGATCGACATCCCCGCGCACATTCTTTCGGCGGGCCATACCGATGCCCAGCACCGTGCCCCGGCACCGAGTGCGCGGCGCCGGCGGGGTGAACCCGCCAGCTGTGGTCACCCACAAGCGTGATGGAGCTTCTCCGCCAGTCCGTTTTGGCAATGCCTACGAACTCGGCGCCAAGGTCACCGTCACCGACCCCCAGGCCCTCGACGGCGCCCGCAAGACGAACCCCGAACGCAACTCATCGACGACCCCATCGCCGCCGTCCAGGACGCCGATCTGCTGCTGCACCTGACCGAGTCGCCGTCGCAGAGAAGGATCTCCTCCCAGCGCTCTCGCCCCCATCGCCCGCTGCGTGACGTACTGGTCGAGGCCGACCTGGTCGGC
>NZ_JBFAHW010000162.1:0-19012 GCF_040654355.1 Streptomyces sp. NPDC050704
CGTCCGGCGTTTGAGGACGAGGCCGTTCAGGCCGATAGGCGGGGGTCTGGGGGCGCAGCCCCCAGGGATGGGACGGGTAGGGGCGGCGGGGGCGAGGAAAGGCCCCCGGCGACGGACGGAAACCGTCCACCCCCGGGGGCCCACCCGACCAAGCAGCAGGACGACTCGGACGGCTGCTACGACCCCGCCCCCTTCAGCGGCACGTGCTTCACGAACACCGCCGAGACAAGCGCGACCACCGACACAGCAGCCCCCAGCAGAAACGCCGAGTGCGTACCGGAGGACACCGCGTGCTGATACGCCTCCCGCGCAGCCTCCGGCAACTTCGCCAGACTCGCCGCATCCAGCTGCGCGGACCCCTCGGTGACCTTGGACCCGAGCTCCCCGGCCCGCTCGGCCATCACCGCCTGGACCCGGTTGTTGAACAGCGCGCCCATGATGGCGACCCCGAAGGACGACCCGAGCGTACGGAACAAGGTCGTGGAGGAAGACGCGACGCCCATGTCCTCCATCTCGACGCTGTTCTGCGAGACGAGCATGGTGATCTGCATCAGGCAGCCCATGCCCGCACCGACGACAGCCATGTACACGCCGGACGTCAGCCGCGACGTGTCCGTGTCCATGAGTGACAGCAGATACAGCCCGACCACCATCAGCGCACTGCCGACGATCGGGAAGGACTTGTAGTGCCCGGTGCTGGTGGTGACCCGCCCGGCGACCATCGAGGTGACCAGCATCGAGCCGAGCATCGGCAGGAGCAGCAGCCCGGAGTTGGTCGCGGACGCGCCCTGCACGGACTGCTGGTAGAGCGGCAGGAACAGCACCGCACCGAACATCACGAACCCGGTGACGAAGCCGATGATCGACATCAGCGTGAAGTTGCGGCTCCGGAAGATGTGCAGCGGCATGACCGGCGCGACGGCCTTGGTCTGCACGAAGACGAATCCGACGAGCGCGGCGACCCCGATGCCGATCAGCTCCATGATCACGGCGGAGTCCCAGGCGTACTCGGTGCCGCCCCAGGTGGTGACGAGCACGATCGAGGTGATGCCCACGGTCAGCAGCGCGGCGCCCAGGTAGTCGATCCGCGCCTGCGCCCGCTTCCTGGGCAGATGCAGTACGGCACTGATGGCCACCAGGGCTATGACACCGAGCGGCAGGTTGATGTAGAAGGACCAGCGCCAGCCCCAGTGGTCGGTGATGGTGCCGCCGATCAGCGGTCCGCCGATCATGGCGAGCGCCATCACGCCGGCCATCATGCCCTGGTACTTGCCGCGCTCCCGGGGCGGAATCAGATCCCCGATGATCGCCATGACGCCGACCATCAGCCCGCCCGCGCCGAGCCCCTGAACGGCGCGGAACCCGATGAGCTGCCCCATGTCCTGGGCCATCCCGCTCAGCGCCGACCCGATCAGGAAGAGCACGATCGAGGTCATGAAGATGCCCTTGCGCCCGTACATGTCGCCGAGCTTGCCCCAGATCGGGGTGGAGGCGGCGGTCGCGAGCGTGTACGCGGTGACGACCCACGACAGGTGTTCGAGCCCGCCCAGCTCGCCCACGATGGTCGGCATCGCGGTGCCGATGATCATGTTGTCGAGCATCGCGAGCAGCATCGCGATCATCAGCGCGAGGAGGACGACGCGCACACTCCTGGGCTGCTTGCCTCCGTCTTCCACGACCTCGGCCGTATCGGCTGCCTCGGCCGCCTCCGCCCCGTCAGCCACCCTGGCCGCCTCGGTGTCCGCCACTGTCCCCACTCCCCTGGTGCCGAAATGCCACTTACTTGCCGACCGGCAAGTTGACTACACTGGGGGAAGCTAGACCTGTAACTAGCCGGGCGTCAAGTAAGTTTTTCTTTACCCAGGAGGAGCGGCCACGATGGACGGCAGCAGGCAGCGGCGGCGCGGAGACACCCGCCAGCGCATCCAGGACGTGGCCATCGAACTCTTCGCCGAGCAGGGCTACGAGAAGACCTCCCTGCGCGAGATCGCCGAACGGCTGGACGTCACGAAGGCCGCGCTCTACTACCACTTCAAGACCAAGGAAGACATCCTCATCAGCCTCTTCCAGGATCTGACGAGGCCGATGGACGACATGATCGAGTGGGCCAAGGGGCAGCCGCGCACCCTCCGCACCAAGCAGGAACTCCTGAGCCGCTACAGCGAGGCCCTCGCCGACGCGACCCCCCTCTTCCGCTTCATGCAGGAGAACCAGGCGACGGTCCGCGAGCTGAGCGTCGGCGAGACGTTCAAGGACCGCATGCTGGCGATGATGAACCTCATCAGGGAACCGGACGCCCCGCTGACCGACCAGGTGCGATGCGTGAGCGCCCTGTTCACGATGCACGCCGGGCTGTTCGCCCTCAAGGACATAGAGGGCGACCCCGAGGACAAGCGGAAGGCCGTCCTGGAGGTCGCGATCGACCTGGTGACCCAGGCGCACGGCGGCGCGGTCGAGTCCTAGGCTCCGCCCTGGCGAGTCCGAGGCTCCGCCCTAGAGGGTCACGCCCTTGGAGCGCAGGAAGGCGACCGGGTCGACGGCGGAGCCGTAGTTGGCGCTCGTACGGATCTCGAAGTGCAGGTGCGGCCCGCTGGAGTTGCCGGTGTTGCCGGAGAGCGCGATGCGCTGGCCGGTCTTCACGACCTGGCCGGCCCTCACGTTCACCCGGGACAGGTGCGCGTACTGGGAGTACGTACCGTTGCCGTGCTTGATCACGACGGCGTTGCCGTACGCGGGTCCGTCACCGGCGCCGTTGCCGCCGGCCTTCACGACGGTCCCGCCGTGCGCGGCGAAGACCTTGGTGCCGGAGGCCACGGCAAAGTCCTGGCCGGAGTGGGTCGAGGACCACAGGTTGCCGGCCTGGTTGAAGCTGGCGGAGAGCCGGTACTTCTTGACGGGGTCGACCCAGGAGGCGGCCTTCTTGGCGGCGGCCGGCTTGACGGCGGCCCGCGCCGGTACGGAAGCGGCGGCACTCCCCATACTGACACCACTCGCAGCGGCGACCGCGGCCCCGGCTCCCAGTACGGCCGAGGCTCCCAGGCCGACGGCGACGACGGCCGCCCGGGCACGGAGCACGGACGTACGGGGACGGCGGGACGTGGTGCGCTGCGACATGGGGACTACCTCCGGGACGGGGACGGGGGGCGAGGCCGGAACCGCGGACGGAACCGGACATCAACGCACCCGGCGCACTGACGGCGCGCCGGGCGGGGTCCCCCTTGGTAACCCGCGCCCTCGTCATCCCCCAAAACACCGACCTACGATCCCAAGTCGTACTTGACCACGAAACTTCCCACTTCTTGACAGGAGTACCACCTAGCCGGAAAACCTCCGGCTTTTCTCCTGGAAGTCACGTTTACGCCCACTTCAGGACGCCTGCTTCCACGCCGACCCCACCCCTCCGCGTCCACGCCCGCCCTCACCCACACCCTCCCCCGAGCCCCGAACCAAAGGTCCGTTTTGCCCCGGTCGGCGTGACCACTACTCGTCCTAGTACCGGACAAATCGCCTGTGCGTCATGTCACCGGGCGGCAAGATCCGGGGATCGGGGAATGTGGCGCGGGCTACAGAAGGGGCGGGCGGTTCACCTACGCTCGGTGCATGGTCGACGCCGGAGTGCTCGGAGCCCGTATCGCGTCCAGTGCGGTCGCGCCGCTCGTGAAGAGGCTCTTCGTGAAGGACCAGCCGGGTGCCGGGCTGGCGAGCAGGCCGGTACGGATATCGGCACTGGTGTCGTTCGGGCGGGAGAAGCGGAACGTCACGCCGAAGGACGTCGAGAAGATCGCGGACGAGCTGGTCCGCAGGGCGTTGAAGGCGGCGGGCCCCGGAGAACGGCCGGTGCGGGCCGAGGAGGCGGTGGCCGTCAAGCACGCCCTCGGGCACTCGCTCGCGGCGCTCGGAGAGATCACCATCGAGGACTACGAAGCCGTGGCCCTGGGGCCCGAGGAGTTCGCGCGCAGACTCCGGTCGAACACCAACACGGCTGTCGCCTCCTTCGGACTCGGCGGCGACGCCGAACTCCTCTACGAGCAGCTGCTCCACACCGCCTCGCTGCACATCCTGAACTTCTTCACGCAGCGCTCCACCTACATCGCCCGGCAGCAGACCATGCAGAGCCGGCAGCTGGCCCGGCTGGTGCAGGCCGTGGACCTGCTGCTGGAGCGCCTGCCGTCGCAGTCGGTCGAGGACGCGGGATTCGAGGCCCGGTACGCGGACCACATCGCCGGGCGGTACGGCACGCTGACCATCTACGGTCTCGACACCGGCACGAGCGAGTGGTCGCTGGACACGGCGTATCTGAGCCTGGAGGCGACCCGGGAACGCGACGGGCGGGACGACAGGCGGGCCGGCGGACTCCAGATCCCCGCCGAACAGGTGCTGGCGCAGCACGACCAGGTACTGCTGCGCGGCGTCGCCGGATCCGGAAAGACGACCCTCGTCCAGTGGCTCGCGGTGACGGCGGCGAGTCGTACGTACGATCACGGCCTCGCGCACCTGATCGGGCGGGTGCCGTTCGTACTCCCGCTGCGCAGGATCGTGCGCCCGGGGGCGGAGTTCCCGATTCCGGGCGACTTCCTGAAGGCCGTCGGCTGCCCGGTCGCCGGGGAGCAGCCGTCCGGCTGGGTGGAGCGGGTGCTCCGGGCCCAGCGGGGTGTCCTGCTGGTCGACGGGATGGACGAGATCGCCGGTGACCGCCGGGACGCGGCCCGCCGCTGGCTGCGCGAGCTGACCCGGACCTTCCCGGGAAACCTGTGGCTCGTCACCTCGCGCCCCTCGGCCGTTCCGGAGCGGTGGCTGGGCTCGGCGGGCTTCCACGAGCTCACGCTCTCCCCGATGGCACGCGACGACGTCGCCACCTTCGTACGGCGCTGGCACCGGGCCGCCGGAGCGGACGAGGCGGTGGGGGTGTCCCTGCTCCAGGCCGTGCGGACCACGTCCGAGCTGAACCGGCTGGCCACGAATCCGCTGATGTGCGGGATGCTCTGCGCGCTGCACCGGGACCGGCGGGGTTTTCTGCCTCAGGACCGGAAGTCGCTCTACGAGGCCGCGCTGACCATGCTCCTCGAACGGCGGGACCGTGAGCGGGAGTTGGACCATCCCGACGGTCTGCGTATTCCGTACGCCACCCAAGTGCAGTTGCTGCAGAAGCTGGCGTGGTGGCTGATCCGCAACGGCCGGGCGGAGATGGACCGTTCGAATGCGGTGCACATCATCGGGCGGGCGGTGCCCGCGATGAACCTGGACGGCAGCGGGGAGGACGTCTACCGGTCGCTGCTGTTGCGGTCCGGGTTGCTGCGGGAGCCGGCCGAGGGGCGGGTGGACTTCCTGCACCGGACCTTCCAGGACTATCTGGGGGCCCGACTGGCCGTACAGGAGCTGGACTTCGACCTGCTGGTGAACAACTCCGAGCAGGACGAGTGGGAGGACGTCATCCTGCTGGCCATCGCGCACGCGCGGCCGAAAGAGGCTGAGCAGATGCTGCGGCGGCTGGTGGGGCAGGGCACTCCACGCGGAAAGCTGCTGGCCTCGGCGGGGCTGCGGTACGCGGCGGAGGTGGAGCCGTCGGTGCGAGGGCTCGTCGAGCAAGGGGTGAGGTCGCTGGTGCCTCCGCGTGAGCGCTCGGAGGCTGAGGGGCTGGCACGCGCGGGCGGTGATCTGCTGCTGCCCCTTCTGCCGGGTCCGGAGGAAACCGACGGCATAACGACACACCTGGTGGCATGGGCGGCCGCCCAACTGGGCAGCGATGCCGCACTGCACTTCCTGACCCGCTTCCGGGATCACCACGATGAACGGGTCCAGTATGCCCTGGCCTCTTCCTGGCACTACTTCGACCAAGAGCTCTACGCGCGCGAGATCCTCGCGCACATGGTCCGGCAGAGCACGGTGACTGTACGCAACACCGAGGATCTGCACATGCTCCGCTCCATCGGCGGCTGGGCTCACATCATGGTCGCCGGCGCCTACCGGGTCGAGGACCTCACCGAACTCATCGTGCCCGAGCGACTCACCATTCTTCTGTTGGATGCACCCCACCCGGCCGAAGGGCTTGCCTGGCTGTCGGCTTTCCCCAACCTGGCAGAGGTGCACGTGGAAACAGAGGTGAGCGTGACCGTGGCACAGCAGGTGCCGACCGGGGTCAAACTCATCACCCCCAATATCAGCCCGAGTTGACCTACCCTTGACCTACCACAACAGCCCCACCCCAGGGACCCGCATGCCCATGGAGCCCGTTGTCCGCATCACCTCCCCCCTCGCCGCACCCCTCGTACAACGGCTCTTCCGCACACCACCCCCGCAACCCCCCACCACCCCCGAACTGATCGCCGCGATCACCACCTGGCGCGGCCCCGACGCCCCCGCCACCCCGGCCGAAGTCCACCGCACCGCCGCCGAGTTCATCCAGCTCGCCGCCGAGACGCACACCACCCCCACCGCCGAGGTGCCCGCCGTGGCCGACGTCCTGACCCGCACACTCCTGGCGGTCGGCGAACTCGACCTCACCGACGCGGACGCCGTACGGCTTGGACCGCAGGACTACGCGCGCCGGCTCCGAGGGGCCGTCCAGGGCGCGGACCGGGACCTGTCGCCGGACGCGGCCTGGTTCCACGATGCGCTGCTCGTGTCCGTGTGCCTGCACGTCCTGCACCACTTCATCCGGCGTTCCCCGTACATCCAGCGGCAGTTGCCCGAGCGCTCCAGCCGCATCCGCCAGCTCGTCGACCTCAACGACACCGAGGCGGCGGCCCGCCAGCCCGAACGCTCCCAGCAGGACGCGGACTTCGAGGCCGCCTACGTGGCGGAGGTCGTGCGTCAGCACGGCTGGCTGACCATCGTCGGCGTCGACTTCCCGAACGCGCCGGACCGCTGGCTCCTGGAGGACACGTACCTCAGCCTGGAGGCCGAGGAGAGCAGCGGCGGAGGCGGGGACACCGGCGAGCAGCGGACCGTACTGCTCGCGGACCGGGCGCTGGAGGGGCACGAGCGGGTGCTGCTGCGCGGCGTGGCGGGCTCCGGGAAGACGACCCTCGTCCAGTGGCTGGCCGTGGCCGCCGCCCGCGAGGGGGTGCGGGTGCCCTTCGTGCTGCCCGTACGCCGTTTCGCCCGCGAGGGTTTTCCCGCCCCCGACGACCTGCTGCACGCCGTCCGTCACCCGCTCGCCGACCGGGCACCGGAGGGCTGGGTCGTCCGGACGCTGCTCGCGGGCCGCGCCCTGCTCCTGGTCGACGGGATCGACGAGGCCCCGGAGGAGACCCGGCGCGGGCTGCGCGACCAGCTCCGCCGCCTGCTGCGCGTCTTCTCCGGGAACGGCTGCCTGGTCACCTCCCGCCCCTCCGCCGTGGCGGACGGCTGGCTCACGGAGGAGCACCTCTCGGACGAGGGCTTCGCGGAACTGTCGCTCGCGCCGATGTCCCGCGACCAGGTCACGCGGTTCATCCGGGACTGGCACTCGGCGGCGATGAGCGACGAGCACTGCCGGGAGCAGCGGGACCGGGACGAGCTGAAGGAGTACGAGCAGCGGCTGCTGCACTCCGTACGGCTCTACCGCGAACTGCGCCAGCTGGCCACCAACCCCCTGATGTGCGGCCTCATCTGCGCGCTGAACCGGGACCGTTCCGGCTCTCTCCCGCACGGCCGCAAGGAGTTGTACGAGGCGGCGCTGGAGATGCTGCTGCAACGCCGCGACCCGGAGCGGGACGTGCTGTACGCGGACGACGTACGCCTCCAACAGGAGCCGCGGGAACGGCTGTTGCAGAAACTCGCGCACGCCATGGCGGAGGACGGCGTCTCGGAACTCCCGCGCCGACGGGCGGTCTCGATCCTGGACGGCGCGCTGCCCGCCATCCCCGCCGCGCGCGCGGCGGGGGACGGCGAGAAGATCTTCCGGCATCTGCTGCACCGCACCGGGCTGCTGCGCGAACAGGCGGGCCTTTCCGTGGACTTCATCCACCGCACGTTCCAGGACTACCTGGCCGCGAAGGAGATCGTGGCCCGGGGCCGCCTGCGTTCCCTCGTCGACCACGCCCACCAGCCCGAGTGGGAGGAGGTCATCCGCATGGCCGCCGCCCAGGCCCGCCCGGAGGAGTGCGGTGACTTCCTGGAACGGCTGCTGTCCGCGGCGCCCGCGCTGCGCCGGCCCCAGGTGAACCACCGCCGGCTGATGGCCGCGGCCTGCCTGGACCACGTCACCGAGCTCGACCCGGCGGTCCAACGGCTCGTCCACGACCGTACGAAGAACCTCGTACGCCCCACGACCGAACTCGCCGCCCGCAGTCTGGGCTGGGTCGGCCCCATCGTCCTGGAGCTCCTCCCCGACCCCGAACAGGTGCCGGGCGACCAGCAGGCCCTCCTCCTTGCCATCACGGCCACCCGCATCGAGGACGACGCCGCGATCGACTACCTGGCCCGCCTGCGCACCCGCTCCGCCCTGCCGATCCGAACCGAACTCGCCCGCCCCTGGCGGCACTTCGACACGGAACGCTACGCACGCGAGATCATCGCCCACCTCGACCCGGCCGACCTGTACTTCCCCGTCTCGGACACCGCCGAACTCGCCGCCCTGCGTCACCTCGGCGGCCGCCCCCGCGTCCAGGTGGCCGGCGTCATCCCCGCGCCCGACCTCATGAACGGCCTGGCCCACGACCAGCTGACCCACCTCTGGCTCAACGCCGAACCGACCGACCCCGACATGTCCTGGCTCTCCCGCTTCCCCCGACTCCGCGTACTCCGCGTCAATCCCCGCCTGCCACGGGTACGGAACGTGCCGGAGGGGGTGACGATCACGGCGTAGGCACACCCCAAGTCCCCTGGTGGTTCAGAGGGCGTTGACGGCCGAAGGTGCGCGCTCCGTCCGAGCCAGAGCTCGCAGCAACGCTGCTTGGCCGTGCCGACGGGCGGCGAGTCGCGCCAGCAACGTGAGTACGGGATCGAACGCGGCGGCCGGGAGTTCCGGCACGGCGACTCCCACGCTGACGGCCAGGTCGTCCGTGTGAACGGCGAGCTCCATCATCCTCGTCACGAGGAAGTCGTCGAGGCTCAGTGCCCAGCCTGTCTGGGGCATGAACACGACCCGGTCATCCCGAAAGGCCGGGAGGGCGGCCTGCTGCTCGGCGAGCGCGGCGCGGGCACGCGCGCGCAAGGCCTGAGCGCCCTCGGAGGCGATCCCCTCACCCTTCGCCCGGATGCCGGCGTTCACCTCGCCGTCGAGCGGCGCATCGATCCACGCGGCACGCGCGTAGTGCTCAAGAAGCGGGATCGGGGCCTCGTCGGAGGCCGGCTCCCGCAGTGCGGGGCTCACGCTGAAGATCTGGTACGCGAGGTGACCGGCCAAACCGCCGACGGTCATCCCCGCCAACGCGCTGGGCCTCCCCCACAACGCAGCGACTTCCGGCGCGGCCAGCAACGTGACCGCCTGCGCCGCGACGTCCACATACGCGTCCCTGAGACTCATCGAACCCCCGTGATCGATTGCCCCAAGTATTCAGCCCCGACCGAGTTGAAACCAGACCCCTTTGCCCTGGCTCGCGGGGCGTCACCCCCTACCCCTCCAACGGCAACGCCCCGAACACATGCCCCCGCCAAAGCCCTCGCGAGGCCTCCTCCGGATACGCGGCCACCGTCGACGTCACATCGAAGAGCTGGACGAGTCGGCGCTCGACGTCGTACGCGGGCCAGCCAGGTCCCTCCCCCGCCACGAACCCCGTCCAGGCCGCCCGGATCCGTGCCGACAGCCCCTCCGCCTCCGCGGGCGGCGTCTGCCCGAACAGGATCGCGGGCAAGCCGCCGCTCAGGTTGCCGAAGACCAGCGGCACGTCGAGCCCGTGGCAGGCTCCGAGTCCCCCGCCCATGCCCGGCGCGCCCCACGTCAGCTCGTAGAGGTGCGCCCGCCCGCCGCCCGCGATCTGCGCCTCGGCCAGGTGCACTGACGGCATGCGGAACAGCCAGTCGGCGTGGACGCGCTCGTACAGTTCCTCCGGGCCGGCGTCCGGGAACGCGTCGCGGTACGCCTCGCCATCCCCGCTGCCCTTGCCCCGACCCGTACCCGTGCCCGTACCCGGCGCGAACACCCTCAGCGCCTCAGTGGCCTGGGCGGCCGTCACCTCGCCCAGCGTCCCGTCGAGCGCCGTGAACAACCGGTACTCGTCACGGGTGTGGCCGACCACAAGATCGATGTCGCGGGCCGCGCCGGAGGCCAGCGCCTCCCACGGGGCGACCGGCAGCACCTCGCCGTCGACGACGGGTGCGAACGGAATCGACGTGTGCGCCAGCACACCCCACCGCTCCGCGAACCGCTCCATCTTCGCCCCGACCGCGTCCGCCGCCGCGGGCAACCGCCGCGGATCCACCGTGCCCAGGTCGTCCACCGTCGGCCGCAACCCCAGCTCGGCGGCGAATGCCCCGGCGACATCGGCCGCGAGCTCGGCCGAGAAGAACGTGCCCTGCATGCTCTGCGCGACGGCCCGCCGGAAGAGCCCGCGAGCGAGCGGCATCGCGAGCAGCGCGGCCACCGACCCCCCGCCCGCCGACTGACCGACGACGGTGACCCGGTCCGGATCGCCGCCGAAGGCACGGATGTTGTCGCGCACCCACTCCAGCGCGGCGACCTGGTCGAGCAGCCCGCGGTTGGCAGGCGCGCCCTCGATGAGCGCGAACCCCTCGATGCCGACCCGGTAGTTGAGCGTCACCACGACGACGCCGCCCTCCCGCGCCAGCCGGCCGCCGTCGTACTCGGGCAGGCCGGACATCCCGATGGTGTACGCGCCGCCGTGCACCCACACCATCACCGGAAGCCCGGCACCCGGGCCCGGCTCGGGCGTCCAGACGTTGAGCGTCAGCCAGTCGCCGGTGCCCGTCGCGTCCCCGGACGACAGTGCGTCCATGCCGAACGCCGAGGACTGCGGAGGCGGCGGCCCGTACGCCACCGCCTTCCGTACGCCGTCCCAGCCCGGCACGGGCCGTGGCGCGCCGAACCGCAGCGCACCCACCGGCGGCCGGGCGAACGGAATCCCGCGGAACACCGCCGGGCCCGCCGCCGCCCTGGTCCCTCGCACCACTCCTGCTGCCGTACGGACTTCGGGTTCGTCGGCACCCATCGAGGCTCCCTCTGAAGACAGTCCGGGACATGGCGGATCGTCCCGCCGAACGGGCTGCACGGCCACTCATTTCTTGAGCAGGATCTGCCTCCGCCTCTACCTCTGCCGCTGAAATAGCTGCCGTTGGGCCTTATGCGGGGTCTTGAAAGGCCGACTGCGCCGGGGCCACTCTTCCCGCTCTCCCTCAGGGCCCGACACTCACGCATCCGCGATTCACCATGAATGCCTTGAGTTCACCGGACTGCGCGCCTTGCGCCATATGCGTTCGCCAAGGATGCGTCCTACCCGGCATTAAGCGGCTCCGCCTCGACAAATTCACCGGAAACGAAGATCTCTCGGCGACAACGGCTTTGATTCGGGGGGTGCGGTCGATTGCGTTCCGGAAACGGCACACCATGTTCCAGAACCAGCAGCCGCAGAAGCCGCACACCGGCCTATGGCCCAACCCTGCCTGGGCACCGTACAGTTACCCGCCAGTAATCCCTTCGCTTCCCTGCGTCCTCCCCCGCCCATGAGCATGCACTACGGCCCATGTCCCGCAGCGCTCCCATGTGAGAGGAACCCCCCATGACAGGAAGCAGCAGGCGACGCCTCATAGGCGTGACCGCCGCCGCCACGGCCGTCACCGCGGCCCTGATGAGCCCGGCCGTCGCCGCGGCTGGGGCCGCGGCCCCAGCCGCGGTGAGCACCACCGCGACCGCCGCGAGAACCGCCGCCGCGGCGGACGTGGACTACGACACCTGGCAGAAGGACTGCCGGGCCGTCATGGCCCAGGCGCTCCCGTACCTGAAGGAACGCATCGCCAAGGCGTCCTCGGGCGAGAAGCAGGCGATCGTCCTCGACATCGACAACACCGCGCTGGAGACCGACTTCGGCTTCAGCTACCCGCAGCCGGCCAACGCGCCCGTCCTCGAAGCGGCCAAGTACGCGCAGGACCACGGCGTCGCCCTGTTCTTCGTCACCGCACGCCCGGACATCATCAAGTCCGTGACCGAGTACAACCTCAAGAACGTCGGCTACAAGGTCTCCGGCCTGCACGTACGCAACTTCATCGACCTCTTCACGAACGTGGCCGAGTACAAGACCGCCCAGCGCGTGGCCATCGAGGCCAAGGGCTACACGATCATCGCGAACATCGGCAACAGCGCCACCGACCTGTCGGGCGGGCACGCCGAGAAGACGTACAAGCTGCCGGACTACGACGGCCAGCTGTCGTAACCGCATAACCGCGTACCCGCTGAAGCAGGACGAAGGGGCCGGTGCCTTGTCGGCACCGGCCCCTTCGTCGTTCTCAGTCGTGCTCAGGCGAGCCCCCGGAGGGTCACGCCTCCTTGCTCAGGTTGGGACCGGCAGCCCCGCCGGCGGCCTGCTCGATCGGCGGGACGTCCGGCAGCGCCGACTTCTCCTCGCCGCGGAAGGTGAAGGTCTTGGCCTCACCCTCGCCCTCCGTGTCGACGACCACGATGTGACCGGGGCGCAGCTCACCGAAGAGGATCTTCTCCGACAGGCTGTCCTCGACCTCGCGCTGGATCGTGCGACGCAGCGGACGCGCGCCGAGCACCGGGTCGTAACCCTTGGTGGCCAGCAGCTCCTTCGCGGACTGGGAGAGCTCGATGCCCATGTCCCGGTCCTTGAGGCGCTCGTCCACCTTGCCGATCATCAGGTCGACGATCTGCAGGATGTCGCCCTGGGTCAGCTGCGGGAAGACGACCACGTCGTCCACGCGGTTGAGGAACTCGGGCCGGAAGTGCTGCTTCAGCTCGTCCGAGACCTTGTTCTTCATGCGCTCGTAGTTGGACTTCGTGTCACCCATGGCCGCGAAGCCCAGGTTGAAGCCCTTGGAGATGTCCCGGGTGCCGAGGTTGGTCGTCATGATGATGACCGTGTTCTTGAAGTCCACGACCCGGCCCTGGGAGTCGGTCAGGCGACCGTCCTCCAGGATCTGCAGCAGCGAGTTGAAGATGTCCGGGTGGGCCTTCTCGACCTCGTCGAAGAGGACCACCGAGAACGGCTTGCGCCGCACCTTCTCCGTCAGCTGGCCGCCCTCTTCGTAGCCCACGTAACCGGGGGGCGAACCGAAGAGACGCGACACCGTGTGCTTCTCGCTGAACTCCGACATGTCGAGGGAGATCAGCGCGTCCTCGTCACCGAAGAGGAACTCGGCGAGCGCCTTGGACAGCTCGGTCTTACCGACACCGGACGGACCGGCGAAGATGAACGAACCACCCGGACGCTTCGGGTCCTTCAGACCGGCGCGCGTACGCCGGATCGCCTTCGAGAGCGCCTTGACGGCGTCCTTCTGGCCGATGACCCGCTTGTGGAGCTCGTCCTCCATGCGCAGCAGGCGCGAGGACTCCTCCTCGGTCAGCTTGAAGACCGGGATGCCGGTGGCGGTCGCGAGGACCTCGGCGATCAGCTCGCCGTCGACCTCGGCGACGACGTCCATGTCGCCGGCCTTCCACTCCTTCTCCCGCTTGGCCTTGGCGGCCAGGAGCTGCTTCTCCTTGTCGCGGAGGGAGGCGGCCTTCTCGAAGTCCTGCGAGTCGATCGCGGACTCCTTGTCGCGGCGGACGCCGGCGATCTTCTCGTCGAACTCGCGGAGGTCCGGCGGCGCGGTCATCCGGCGGATACGCATCCGGGAGCCGGCCTCGTCGATCAGGTCGATCGCCTTGTCCGGCAGGAAGCGGTCCGAGATGTACCGGTCGGCGAGCGTCGCCGCCTGCACGAGGGCCTCGTCCGTGATGGACACACGGTGGTGCGCCTCGTAGCGGTCGCGCAGACCCTTGAGGATCTCGATGGTGTGCGGCAGCGACGGCTCCGCGACCTGGATGGGCTGGAAGCGGCGCTCGAGCGCGGCGTCCTTCTCCAGGTGCTTGCGGTACTCGTCGAGCGTGGTCGCACCGATGGTCTGGAGCTCACCACGGGCCAGCATCGGCTTCAGGATCGAAGCGGCGTCAATGGCGCCCTCGGCGGCACCCGCACCGACCAGCGTGTGCAGCTCGTCGATGAACAGGATGATGTCGCCGCGGGTGCGGATCTCCTTGAGGACCTTCTTCAGGCGCTCCTCGAAGTCACCGCGGTAGCGCGAGCCGGCGACCAGCGCGCCCAGGTCGAGGGTGTAGAGGTGCTTGTCCTTGAGGGTCTCGGGCACCTCGCCCTTGACGATGGCCTGCGCCAGGCCCTCGACGACGGCGGTCTTGCCGACGCCGGGCTCGCCGATGAGCACCGGGTTGTTCTTCGTGCGGCGGGACAGCACCTGCATGACCCGCTCGATCTCCTTCTCGCGCCCGATGACCGGGTCGAGCTTGGACTCACGAGCGGCCTGGGTGAGGTTCCGGCCGAACTGGTCGAGGACCAGGGACGTCGAGGGCGTGCCCTCGGCAGGGCCGCCGGCGGCGGCGGTCTCCTTGCCCTGGTAGCCGGAGAGCAGCTGGATGACCTGCTGCCGCACCCGGTTGAGATCAGCACCCAGCTTGACCAGGACCTGGGCGGCGACGCCCTCGCCCTCCCGGATCAGGCCGAGCAGGATGTGCTCCGTGCCGATGTAGTTGTGGCCCAGCTGAAGAGCCTCGCGGAGCGACAGCTCCAGGACCTTCTTGGCACGGGGGGTGAAGGGGATGTGCCCGGACGGGGCCTGCTGCCCCTGCCCGATGATCTCCTCCACCTGCTGGCGGACCGCCTCGAGCGAAATCCCGAGGCTCTCCAGGGCCTTAGCGGCGACACCCTCACCCTCGTGGATCAGGCCCAGGAGGATGTGCTCGGTGCCGATGTAGTTGTGGTTGAGCATCCGGGCTTCTTCCTGAGCCAGGACGACAACCCGCCGCGCGCGGTCGGTGAACCTCTCGAACATCGTTAATCGCTCCTCAGAGCGGTCAGGCAGTAAGGGGACGCTCCCCTCCCTGTCCTTCCGCAGCTTAGTCCCGCAAGCGGGGACCGCTCATTCCAACTGCCGACACCATCCTTGGCCTCCTGACCCGGAAAGCCGACATCTGCTCCAACCTGATGGTGCGAGACGATGTTCCCGCAGGCCAGGCAGATACCCTCACCATCTGTACGCCGATGGCGAACGTGAGATGCCCGATCCATGCGTGTCGCCCCTCCCACTAGGGATGTCTTACCCGTACGCACTGACACTCCATGCCACACGCACCGGTTCCCTCCGCTACGGGCGAACACCCTTGCGCCGCCGACCACCCCGGCACGGTCCCGTTTCGGCCACCCTGCGCATCGGCAAGACCACCCAGCGTAACTCGAACGCCCTTCGGACGGTTGGTTCTGCATGGTTCCCACCGTCCTCTCCGTCCCCTTTCCCCGTCGGCCGCTCGATGCGAGCGATCCCGTCCGGCACTGGTACGAGAACGAACTGGGCTGGGCCACCGTGCCCGGCCTGCCCGGTCAACCTGCCGTAGAACTGCTGACGGGGCTGCGTTTCGACGTCCTGGACGTGCCGGCGCAGGCGGGATACGCGGCGCTTCGGCATCTGCGGCCGGGCTCTCCGGTGGCCGTACGGGCGGACCGGATGCGGCTGCTGGTGGCCGCGGGAAGCGCGGACGAGCTGCCGGGGCTGCTGGAATGGCTGGAGTGGGGCACTCTCGCGCTCGACCTCGAAGCGGTCGGCGCGGGCGGGCGCGTCGAGGCACCGCTGCCGCCGGGCCCGGACCGCGCTCAGAACAGCTCGCAGGGGGCCGCCGTGTGGCTGCGACCCCCTGAGCCTGGCTGCGAGGTGGAGCCGTCGTTGCCGACGATGTCGGCGCTGGGCGGGGGCGTTGGGGGCGCCCCCGATCTCGTACGACTCGTGGACACGATGGCGACGGAGTGCCACCGCATCCGGCTGCGCCGTTCCTGTGGTCAGCCGTTGGCCTTCTCGTAGGCCTCGCGAATGGACGCCGGAACGCGGCCACGGTCATTGACCTCGTAACCGTTCTCCTTCGCCCACGCGCGGATCTGCGCGGTGTCCTGACTCCCACCGGTAGCGGCGCGCGCTTTCCCACGGCCACCCGAAGCGCGGCCTCCGGTACGACGACCGCCCTTCACGTACGCCTCGAGAAGTCCACGGAGCTTGTCCGCATTGGCAGTCGTGAGATCGATCTCGTACGTCTTGCCGTCCAGCGCGAACGTCACCGTCTCGTCCGCCTCGCCACCGTCGAGGTCGTCGACAAGAAGGACCTGAACCTTCTGTGCCACCGGATTTCCTTTCATCGATATCTTCAGGGCCGAGGGCCTGCGGCGGTTGCCGCTGTTTCACGTCCCCTGTTATATGCACTACTGCAGTACGTCGGAAAGCAAACCGCTTTTGCCGGAAAAACACAAACCCCCGGGAGAGACCGACAGGACCGGGAAGACCGGAAACGTGCGCGTTTCGGACATAGGCCCCCTGGGCAAGGGGGACCTTGGTTGTGCCGGGGTAATACGCACCGGCGATCACAGATGCAGAAGCATCCGACTGTTGCCCAAGGTGTTGGGTTTCACTCGTTCGAGACCCAGGAACTCGGCCACGCCCTCGTCATAGGAACGCAGCAGCTCTGCGTAGACATCGGTGTCCACCGGCGTCTCACCGATCTCCACGAAGCCGTGCTTCGCGAAGAAGTCGACTTCGAAGGTCAGGCAGAATACCCGGCGAACGCCGAGCCAGCGGGCGGTCTGCAGCAACTTCTCCAGCAACTGATGGCCGACGCCGGCACCCTTGAGCGCCGGGTTCACCGCGAGAGTACGGACTTCCGCGAGGTCTTCCCACATCACGTGCAGAGCTCCACAGGCCACGACCTCGGTACTCGAGCCGTCGTCCCGTTCCACCACCCAGAACTCCTGGACATCCTCGTAAAGCGTCACCGTCGCTTTGTCGAGCAGGATGCCACCGCGGACGTACGCGTCAAGCAGGCGGCGAACCGCCGGAACATCGCTGGTCCTGGCCCGGCGGACGGTGAGGGCTTTAGCGGGGACTTCGGGCTGCTCTGCTGGCATGACCGGACGCTATCGCCCGGTGCCGCCCTCGACGGCGGCGGGGTTCTCGGGGGCCGGGTTCTCCGCCGCGGGGGTTTCGGGTCCCTGGACCATACGCACGGCATCGCGCAGTGCTTCACGCTCTTCCGGGGACATCATGCCGAAGAAGGCGACGAGAGCGGCGGCCTGGTTGTCGCTCTGCGACCAGGCCTCGTTCATCAGCGCGGCCGCGTAGGCGGCACGGGTGGAGACCGCCTCATATCGATAGGCCCGGCCTTCCGCTTCGCGGCGTACCCAGCCCTTCTGATGGAGATTGTCCAAAACGGTCATCACCGTGGTGTACGCGATGGACCGCTCCTGCTGAAGGTCTTCCAGGACTTCCCGAACGGTCACCGGGCGGTTCCACTTCCACACCCGCGTCATCACCGCGTCTTCGAGTTCTCCCAATGGGCGAGGCACAGTTCAGAACAATAGTGGGAGATCCCGCCAATGACGTGGCGGACATGGCTTTGAATGACAAATAGTCACAAAAAGGGCGTACGACTCGAAGTTCTGACGAGTCGTACGCCCTTGGGGAGCATCCGGAGCGACCGCTCCACGCCCGCCCGAGACTTCAGGCGTCGGTGCCGCGGGAGGCCTGGCGGATGTTCTCCGCGCGCGCGATCGCCGCGTCGGCGACCGCGTCCTCCTTGGCCTTGTTGGCCCCGCCCTGGGACTTCACGATCGTCACGATCAGACCGGTGAAGAACACGGCCATCACTACCGGGGGCACGAGCGCGGAGACGTAGTCCATGCCGTCCAGAGTAGCCAGGACTTGTGCGGCGGGTCGTCGGGGGTGGGCATGAGGCGATGCGGTCCGACTAACCCGCCGCGAGCTGCCGCGGCGGATCGGCGGGCGGGGCGGGCGGCTTGCGCCTGGGCGGGAAGACCTCACCGGGAGTCGGGATGGGCCGGTCCTTCGGCCGGACGGGCTGGGGCGCCGGCTTCTCGGCAGGCTTTTCCGCAGGCTTCTTACCTGGGTCCTCAGCGCCCGCACGCGCGCGTGCGGGCGCACCGGCTGCGAGGCCACCGGGGAGGGCCGTAAGTCGGATCCGGGTACCCGCGACGCCTGTACCGGTGCTTGCACCCGTCCGCGAGGCCGGGACGGTGCGGACGGCCAGGCGAGTTCGCACGTCCTGCTCCCCAAGGGCGTGGCACCGAGTGAGGAGGGTGGCTGCGACGGGGTTGCCGCGCAGGGCGCGCAGGGCGGCGTGGTCGTCGGGCTGCGGGCGGTAGCCGGCGCCCAGGGCCTCCTCCAGAAGCGTCAGGTAGCCGGCTGCCGTGCCGGGCAGTGCGGCTCGGTAGCGGGCGAGGTCGGCCAGCAGGAAGGCGCGCAGCCGGGCGCCCTCGCGGGCCGCCTCGTTGACTGCCTCCGCCAGGCGGAGGCAGTCCTGGACGTCCTCCGCCGAGGCGGGGCTGGGGTGAAGGGCGAGAGCGAGCGCACGTCGGAGCACTCGCAGCTCCTCCGCACCGAACGCCATGCCGCCGCGGGATCCGTAAGGCGTGGGCATGACCGCGACGATACGCGCTAATCAGACAAAACCCGTAGAACGGGTGGAGGTGGCGTGGCGGGGCTTCCTGTCCACGTGCGGGCCGGTGGGGGCCGCTCGCGCAGTTCCCCGCGCCCCTAAAGGACTGGGGTGGCTTGGGTTGGTTTGTACCGTGCGGGTCGGCTGTGGCTTGTCGCGCAGTTCCCCGCGCCCCTGAAAAGACCAAAGACCGGGGGCCTTGGGACGGTGTTCACACTGCGGGCCGGTGGGGGCTGGGTGCGCAGTTCCCCGCGCCCCTAAAAGACAAAAGACTGGGCCGGGGTCTGCACTGCAGGCCCCACTCAGCCGCTGTCGGCTCTCCGGCGTGAGGGGTCGTGTCGGGGTGTCCGATCGCCGCGGCAACTCAGCTTCAGCTGAATATCCCAGAGCGGCGATCGGATACCCCGTCGCGGC
>NZ_JBFAHW010000163.1:0-18942 GCF_040654355.1 Streptomyces sp. NPDC050704
ACGTTTTTTCAGTTTGGGTGTGTGTTGTACCGCGGTTTTCACTGCCTAGCGCGGGGCTAACCCCCCCCTCGTATCACCCCCCCCCCGCGGCGGGGGGGCCCGCCCCCCCCCGGGGCCGGGCCCCGTCCCTGTCGCAAGGCGGTCCGTCAGAGGATTCCGTCAGACCCCTCAGACCCCTCGGGCCCCTCAGACCCCTCGGGCCAGGTAGTCCACGTAGCCCTCAGTCCACGTGCATGTCCGCGGCCTCGACCTCTTCCCGCGTCACGCCCAGCAGATACAGGACCGTGTCCAGGAAGGGGAAGTTCACGGCGGTGTGCGCGGCCTCGCGGACGACCGGCTTGGCGTTGAAGGCGACCCCGAGACCGGCCGCGTTGAGCATGTCGAGGTCGTTGGCGCCGTCCCCGATCGCCACGGTCTGGGCGAGCGGCACGCCCGCCTCGGCCGCGAACCGGCGCAGCAGCCGCGCCTTGCCCGCGCGGTCCACGATCTCGCCGGTGACCTTGCCCGTCAGCTTCCCGTCGGCGATCTCCAGGGTGTTGGCCTGGGCGAAGTCCAGCCCGAGCCGCTCCTTCAGATCGTCCGTGACCTGCGTGAACCCACCCGAGACGACGCCGACTTGGAAGCCGAGCCGCTTCAGCGTACGGATCAGTGTGCGGGCCCCCGGCGTCAGCCGCACCTCGCTGCGCACCTTGTCCACCACGGAGGCGTCGAGGCCCTTGAGCAGCGCCACGCGCGCGTGCAGCGACTGCTCGAAGTCCAGCTCCCCGCGCATCGCGGCCGCCGTCACCTCGGCGACCTCGTCCTCGCAGCCGGCGTGCGCGGCGAAGAGCTCGATGACCTCGTCCTGGATGAGCGTCGAGTCCACGTCCATGACCACCAGGCGCTGGGCACGCCGGTGCAGCCCGGCCGCGACCACCGCGACATCGACGCCGAGGACCGCCGCCTCGGTCACCAGGGCGGTCCGCAGCTTCTCGGTCTCCGCACCGGACACGGCGAACTCGACCGCCGTCACCGGGTACTTGGCCAGCCGGAAGATACGGTCGATGTTGCCGCCGGTCCCGGTGATCCGGGCGGCGATCGCGGCCGTCGACTCCGCGGTGAGCGGGTGCCCGAGGACGGTCACGTGCGACCTGCCGTGCCCGCGCGGACGGTTGTCGCCGAGGCCGGAGATGATCTCGGCCTGCAGCCTCATCGAGTCCGCCCAGCTGTGCACGGTGGCGCGCAGATCGCCCTCCAGGCCGGCCGGCGGCTGGGACACGAGCGCGCACAGCACTATCCGGCCACGGGTGACGACCTGCTCGATGTCGACCACGTCGACCGAGTAGGCGGCGAGGGTGTCGAAGAGCCCGGCCGTGATACCCGGACGGTCCTTGCCGAAGATCTTGACGAGGAGGGTGGGGAGATCAGCGGGGAGATCAGGGGTCTGTGAAGCGCTCATGGTCTTCCCACCGTATCCGGCACCCCGTGCCTCGTGCCCCTGAGGTCCGCCTGACGGACAGGGAACACTGGGTGTCGCAGGGGTGTCACCGGTCTTGCCGGACCGTGACACCCCCGTGCGTCACCTTCAGGTCACCGCGGTCCCCGTGGCCGCCGGGGCGCGGGCGGCGGCTCGTCCGGCGGGGGAGGCGGCCCGTCCTGCGACGACCGGGACCGCGGCCGGGGCTTCGGCACCGGTGGCGGCGGGGGCCCGGCCACCGTGGGGGAGCCGTACACATCACCGGGCGGCCGGGCACGCGGCGGCTGCCCGCCCGGAGGCTGTGCCCCGGGAGACCGTGAGCCGGGGGACTGCCCACCCGGGGGCTGTGCACCCGGTCGCCGCCCGCCGCCCTGCTCCCGCAGCTCGTCGGGCAGTCGCAGATACGGGTTCGTGGCGGGGTTCGACGGCCGGAACGGCGCACCGGGGTTGTAGGGCCCCGACTCCCCGGCGACCTCCGCGTACGGCTGACCGGCGGCGGCCGGAGCGCCCGCGTCACCCAGTGCCAGCGGCGCCGCGCGCCGTCCTGCGGTCCCGCTGGCGCAGGCCAGCAGCGCGCCCGCGGCCCCGGCGCCCGCACCCCACAGGGCGCCGAGCAGCAGCGCCATGCCCAGCTGCCCGCGCAGTTCGATCCCGGCGTCGATCGCGTCGATGCCGAAGACGGACAGCGAGGCATCCACGGACACCTCCGTCAGCCAGGCCAGCAGCGGCAGCGCGAGCGCGGTCACGACCGCGAGCCGCAGCGCGCAGCGCCCCGCGAAACCGAGGACACCCCGCTCCCGTACGTACGGCGTACGCACCGCGGTCAGCACGCCCGCGAACAGCATCATCAGGGCCGTCGCGACCCCCAACAGCCAGACCCTGCTGTCCAGTTCGGCCAGCCGCCCCAGCGTGACGGCCTGGTCGGAGGAGCTCAGGAACTCGTCCAGGGGATCGGGCAGGAGTGTGGCGAGCGGGCCCGTGGCATTCCCGTCCCACGGCACGAAGAGCCCGATCGGGATGCCCAGCCACACCCCGTTGGGCGCCCCGAGCAGTGCGGCGCCGGCGATCCGCTTCGGATTGTCGTCACTGATCGCCGCGTACGCCGCCGCCGAGAGCCCCGCCAGAACCGCCACCAGCGACACGGTGACCAGCGCGGACGCGGCAGGCCGCACCAAGCGGTGCACGGCCGTCCAGCCGGGCGGCAGCGGGGTCCGGCGCGAGGCCAGCAGTGCGATCGCCAGGACGCCGAGGACCCAGCCCAGGCCGCCGAACAGCGTCGGCACGGTCTCGACCGTGAAGCCGACCTCCGCGTTGGCGTCGGCGAGGTCTCCGAGCCGGTCCGGCAGCAGTCCGCCGATGTCGCCGAGGCCGGGCACGTCGACCTCGTCGGGCAGCCCGCCGCCCGGCAGCTCGTCGAGCCCGAGCGAGCCGCCGTCGATCGTGATGACGTCCTGTCCCGCCCAGGCGAGACCGCCCAGCATCGCCAGGAAGAGCACCACCACGGTGCCCGCGCGCGCGAGGAGCTCGGCCGGCGCGATCACCGCCCCCGCCCCGCGCAGGGAACGCAGGAAGAACCAGGACAGCAGCAGCGCGCCCACCAGGCTCACGCCGAGTGGCGTGATCTGGAGGGCGGTCTCGGCCTGCGCGCCCTCAAGACCGAAGGCCGACACATCGCCGGACGGCGCCACCGAACCACCCGCCCCAAGCGCCACAACCGCCGCGGTCATCGACCCGAGCGAGCCGGCGGCATCGGCCTCGAGCAGATGCAGACCCAGCGCCGCCACGCCCGTCATCCCGATCAACGCCCAGCTCACGGCGGCGATCGAGGACAACAGCACCTCACCCAACGGCACCCGCCTGCCACGTCCCACGGTCCCGTCGCTCATCGTCAGCCCCCCGACTCCGCACCGCGACATCTCCACCGGAGTGTCCCCCTCGCGTGGGATTACCACTCTCCGGGCCGGTTTCAACCCCGTCAACGGAAACGGACAAGCCGCCCGTACGCGGTCTTCCCAACACCCGACTTTCGGTCATGGGGCTCCTACTGAAATAGTTCCCCCCGATGTTCGACATCCCTAGACTCCCTGCGATGGGGACAACTCGGGGGACAACTCAGTGGGGCATGGAGTGCCGGAACTCGTACTGGAATTGAACGGACGGACCTGGACGCTCGATGCGTCCAGGCCATACACCCTCGGACGTGATCCGCAGGGAGACATCGTGCTCGATGACGCCAGGGTGTCCTGGCGGCACGCCACGATCAGTTGGGGCGGCCGGAGCTGGGTCATAGAGGACCACGGCAGCACCAACGGCACATTCGTGCAGGGGCAGCGGATCCATCAGATGGAGATCGGCCCCGGCTCGGCCGTGCACCTCGGCAACGCGACCGACGGCCCGCGCCTGAACCTCTCGGGTGCCGCGGCCGCCGCCGCACCGCAGGCGCAGCCCCAGCAGCAGCCGTACGCCGCACAGGGCGCACCGGCCGCCGGCTGGGCCCAGCAGCCGCCGCAGCAGCACGCGCCGGAGCAGGGCTGGCCGCAACCGCAACAGGCCGCGCACATCCCGCCGCAACAGGGACCAGGTGGTGGCGCGGGGGCGCCACCGGTCTACGGCGACCGCAGCCCGACCACCTTCCACCAGCTGGCCCTCGGCCGGGTGATGCGGATCGGCCGTGCGCTGGAGAACGAGCTGGTCGTCTCCGACCTGCAGGTCTCCCGGCACCACGCCGAGTTCCACGCGACGCCCGACGGCCGCTACGAGATCCGCGACCTGGGCTCGCACAACGGCACGTACGTCAACGGTATGCCGATCGCCAAGAGCGGCTCCGCGCTGCTCGGCCCGAACGACATCGTCGGCGTCGGCCACTCGACGTTCCGCCTGGTCGGGGATCGCCTCGAGGAGTTCGTCGACACCGGTGAGATCTCCTTCTCGGCCCGTCACCTGACGGTCACCGTCGACGGCGGCAAGCAGATTCTCAAGGACGTCTCCTTCGGCGTCCCCGAGAAGTCGCTCATCGCGGTCATCGGCCCGTCCGGCTCCGGCAAGTCGACGCTCCTGAAGGCGCTCACGGGCTACCGCCCCGCGAACGAGGGTGACGTCCTCTACGACAACCGGAACCTCTACAAGCAGTTCGCCGAGCTGCGTCAGCGCATCGGTCTGGTTCCGCAGGACGACATCCTGCACAAGGAACTGACCGTCAAGAAGGCCCTCAAGTACGCGGCCAAACTGCGCTTCCCCGCGGACACCACGACGCAGGAGCGCGACGCCCGCATCGACGAGGTATTGGGCGAGCTCAAGCTGGACATCCACAAGGAGAAGAAGGTCACCTCCCTCTCCGGTGGCCAGCGCAAGCGCGTCTCGGTGGCCCTGGAGCTGCTGACCAAGCCGTCGCTGATCTTCCTGGACGAGCCGACCTCCGGCCTCGACCCGGGCATGGACCGCGACGTCATGCAGCTGCTCCGCGGGCTCGCCGACGACGGCCGTACGGTCCTCGTCGTCACGCACTCGGTGGCCGAGCTGGCGATCTGCGACAAGCTTCTGGTCATGGCGCCCGGCGGCTCGGTGGCCTACTTCGGCCCGCCCGAGGAGGCCCTGAACTTCTTCGGCTACGACACCTGGGCCGACGTCTTCTCCGCCTTCGAGAACTACCGCGACTACGACTGGGCGGGGCGCTGGAAGGGCTCGCAGCACTACCAGATGTACGCCGCGGACATCGACGCGGTCGCCGCACAGTCCGTACACATGCCGTCAGCGCAGTCGATGCGGCCACCGAAGCCACAGGGCTGGCTCTCACAGCTCACCACCCTGATCCGCCGCTACACGTCGGTGATCGTCTCCGACCGGGGCTTCCTCGGCCTGATGGTGATCCTGCCCGCAGTCCTGGGTGTCGTGAGCGTGCTGATCCCTGCCACGTACGGACTCGGCCTCGGCCCGAAGAACGGCAATCCGCCGTTCTCGAACCGGGACGGCAGCACGATCCTGCTGATCCTCGCGGTGGGCGCCTGCTTCGCGGGTGCGGCCAACTCGGTGCGTGAGCTGATCAAGGAACGGGTGATCTACGAACGGGAGCGTGCGACGGGTCTGTCCCGTTCGGCCTACCTGATGTCCAAGGTCGTCGTACTCGGAGTGATCACCATCCTGCAGGGTGGGATCATCGGCGCCATCGGCCTGTTCTCGCGCGGCGACAAGCTGCCGGCAGAGGGCCTGCTGCTGAAGGGCGCGCCCGCCCTCGAACTCACCCTGCCGATCATGGCGCTCGGCTTCACCTCGATGATGTTCGGCCTGATCATCTCGGCACTCGTGAAGACGGCCGAGAAGACCATGCCGCTGCTGGTGATGTTCGCGATCGTCCAGGTCGTCTTCACCGGATGTCTCTTCCAGCTGTACGACAAGGTGGGCGTCGAGCAGCTGGCGTGGCTGATGCCATCGCGCTGGGCGGTCGCGGCAGCGGGCACGACGGCGGACCTGAACGTCCTGCTGCCCTATCAGCCGGGCAAGTCGTCCGACCCGTTGTGGGACCACGAACTGAGCCAGTGGATGTTCGACATGGGTGTCTTGGTCGGAATCGGCGTGATCTGCGGCTTCGTGGTCGCGCGGCTGCTGCGCCGCCACGAGCCCGAGGTCATGCGCAAGTAGTTCGGGCAGGCAGACGTGAAGGGCGGCACCCCGCTGGGGTGCCGCCCTTCGGCGTCCGTGAGGCCTCCGCGCGAGTCTCAGTACGCGCCGTTGACGTTGTCGATCGAGCCGTACCGGTCGGCCGCGTAGTTGGCGGCGGCGGTGATGTTCGCGACCGGGTCGTACTGGCTCCAGGCGGTGCCGGCGACGTGGTACGCGTCGAAGGTCGGCTTGATGACCTGCAGCAGGCCGATCGACGGGACGCCGTTGATGGCGTTGATGTCCCAGCCGTTGATGGCGTTCGGGTTGCCCGAGGACTCCCGGAGGATGTTGCGGTGCAGCCCGCTGTACGTGCCCGGGATGCCCTTCCGCTTCATGATGTCCAGCGACTCACGGATCCAGCCGTCGAGGTTGTCGGCGTAGGTCTTCGCGGCGACCGGCTTGATCGCGGCGCGCTTGGTGGACCGGCTCGCGGCCGCCTTCGCCTTGCGCTCGTCCTCGGCCTTCTTCTTCGCGGCGGCCTCGGCGGCCTTCTTGGCGGCGGCCTGGTCGGCGGTCTTCTTCTTCGCGGCCGCGGCCTGGGCGTCGGCCAGCTGGGCGCTGAGACCGACCGTGGCGACCTTGAACTGATCCGAGGAGAAGGCCGCCGGGGCGGCGGAGACCGACTCGGCGCTCGCCTGGGGGCTGCCCGGCACGAGGGAGAACGCGAGGGCGGCGACGCCGAGCGTGGCGACACCGGCGATCGAGAGCTTGTGGGTCCTGGTCAGCGCGGGACTATGACCAGGAGTGCGGTTCTGCTGGGGCATGGCTGATGGACCTCTTCGAATGGCGCGGAGGTCGCTCTCGGTCCGGCGGGGACAATGACGTTTCCGAACAAACGCCGCGGGTGAGAACCCGCGGCGTCGAGCGACGGCAGCCATTGTTAGCGGCCGCAAAATTGTGTGGCAAAGGTGTGACCTACGAACCGAGGTAGTGGACCCAGGAAGGGCAAAACGGGGCAGACTGTCACGTCTGCCCCGCTCATCGCGAGTCCCTTTATCTCCTATGCGTCTTCGTACGTGATATGCGTCCTATGCGCGGGCTCACATCGATCGTGTTGCGGTCTCACCAACAGTTGCTGGAGCAATGCTCTGTGTGAGGATCCCCGGTCGGCAGGATGAGGTGCGTGTCGCCGAACTCGTGCCACAGGTAGCGCTCGCGCAGCGCCTCGTCGTAACCACGGCAGATCGCCGCCTCCCCCGCGATCGCCTCCAGCATCAGCAGATGCGAGGCCTCCGGCTCGTGCAGCCCGGTGAGCAGCCCGTCGACCACCCGCACCCCGCGCTCCGGAGTCACCACGAGGCCGGTCCAGCCCTCCGCGGCCCGCACCACCCCGTCCGGTCCTGTGGCCGACTCCACGGCGCGCACGGCCGTCGTACCCACCGCGATCACCCTCCCGTCCCCTGCTCCGGCCGCGTTGATCAGCCGCGCCGACGCCTCAGGTACCGCGAAGCGCTCCGGGTACGGCGGCTCGTGCGCCTCGGCCGAGGCGACCCCGGTGTGCAGCGTGATCGGCGCGAACTGCACACCCCGGCTCACCAACTCCGCCACCAGGCGTGCGGTGAAGGGCCGCGCCGCGCTCGGCATCTCGGCGCTGCCCGACCCGTCTGCGGACGGCAGCGCGAACACCGTCTGGTACACCGACAGCGGCTGGTCCCTCTCCGTATAGCAGTAGCGGATGGGCCTCCCGTGCCGCCGCAGCAGCCCCGGCATGTCCGGCGCCGACATCCGCGCCCACCAGAGCCGGGGACTCCGCGGGGCGAGCGGCTCCTCCAGGACGAGCCGTACGTCCCCGGGGAGGTGCACCTCCGTACCGGCGGGCCCGCCCGCACGCGCACGCGTGGTGCCCGTTCCGTCGGGATCCCGCAGCTCGACGGCCCACCGCCCGTCGTCGCCCCGCGTGGAGAAATGCACCACCACGCGCGCGTGCCCGATCCTCCCGTCCACCGCGGCGGCCAGTGTCGGCGACGTGTTCACGATGAGCAGGTCCCCGGCCCGCAGCAGACCCGGCAGATCCACGAACGCGTGATGCGACACCTCAGTACCGCGCGACACGAGCAGCCGCACCGCGTCACGGTCGAGCCCGGGCCCCCGCTGCTCGGCCGGCACCCGAGCCGACAGCTCTTCCGGCACCCCCACGACGGTCGTCATCGCCGCCCCGGCAACGACGACGTCCCGTAACGCCCACTCGCCGGACGCCGGGCGGGTCCTCTTGACGCCGCCCTCGCACCGCCCGACCCCGGAGGGCCTCCCAAGCCGCGGGCCCGCCCGTCGTCGCAGGTGCGGGTCATCGGGTCACCTCCAGGAGTGCGGGCGCCGCATACCGGCCACTCGCCGGACGCTTGTCGATCAGCCGCAGAAAGCCCGGTACGACGCCGGCGGGGGCCGGCCGCGGATCGGTGTCGTCCGGTACGGCCGCCGCGTACAGATCCGTGGCCATGTCGCCCGGATCGACCGCCCAGACCCGCAGGCCGGGCTCCTCCTCGCCGAGCACCGCCGACAGATGGTCGAGCGCCGCCTTCGAAGCGCCGTAGCCGCCCCAGGTCTCGTACGCCTCGGCGGCCGCGTCCGAACTGATGTCGATCACCGCGCCCGCCGACGACTCCCGGAGCAGCGGCAGCGCCTCCTGGACCAGACCGAGCGCCGCGACCACATTGACCTCCAGAGCCCGCCGCAGGCCGTCCAGGGGCAGCGCTTCGAGGCGTACGAGCGGTTCGGCGCCCAGCGCGCTGGCGTTGTTCACCAGGAGATCGACGCCGCCGAGCTCCCGCGCGGCCGCCACCAGGCCCGCCCGGTGCGCCCCGTCCGTGATGTCCCCGGGCAGCGCCGCCACCCGCGTCCCGTGCTTGCCGAGCGCCACGGCCGTCTCCTGAAGAACCCCCGCCGTCCTGGCGTCGAGCACCAGATCCCAGCCGCGCTCCGCCAGGGCCTCGGCGAGTGCGCGCCCCAGCCCCTTCGAAGCCCCCGTGATGATCGCTACCGGCATGACGTCCGTCCCCTCGTCCATGACCGCCGCTCCGGGCGGGTGCCTTCAACGTAGGAACCGGACCGCCCCCGCCGCCTCGTGCGCGGGCCGCAAACCTTCGGGGCCCTTTGCCCTAGGCCCAGCGGCCTAGGCAGCGGCCGCCACAGGTCGGATACGCGCTGTCACACCCCGCCGGTACCGTGAGGTCATGAGCCAAGGACACCGGTCGGGCCTGTACGCGGTGAGTTCCGCGCTGCTGGCCATGAGCAGGCATCTCGAGGTGCGCGACGTCCTCAAGACGATCGTCGCCTCGGCCCGCGAGCTGCTCGACGCGGAGTACGCGGCGCTGGGAGTCCCGGACGACCACGGCGGCTTCGCCCAGTTCGTGGTCGACGGCGTCAGCGACGCCCAGTGGAAGGCCATCGGCCCACTTCCGCGCCAGCACGGCATCCTCGCCGCGATGCTGCACGAGGCCCGCCCCGAGCGCCTCGCCGACGTGCGCAAGGACCCCCGCTTCGAGGGCTGGCCCTCCGCCCACCCCGACATGTCCGACTTCCTGGGCCTGCCCATCCGCGACGGCGACGAGGTGATGGGCGCCCTCTTCCTCGCGAACAAGAACTGCCCGAAGCCGGAGGGCGATTGCGGCTTCACCGAGGAGGACGAGGAACTCCTGACGATCCTCGCCCAGCACGCCGCGATCGCCCTCACCAACGCCCGCCTGTACGAGCGCAGTCGGGAGCTCACCATCGCCGAGGAGCGCTCACGCCTCGCGCACGAACTGCACGACGCCGTCAGCCAGAAGCTCTTCTCCCTGCGCCTCACCGCCCAGGCGGCGGCCGCCCTGGTGGACCGCGACCCGATCCGCGCCAAGGGCGAACTCCAGCAGGTGGCCGCCCTCGCCGCCGAGGCCGCCGACGAACTGCGCGCCGCCGTCGTCGAGTTGCGCCCCGCGGCCCTCGACGAGGACGGCCTGGTCGCCACGTTGCGCACCCAGATCCAGGTCCTGGACCGCGCCCACGCCGCGCATGTGACCTTCGACAGCTGCGGAGTCCGCGCGCTGCCCGCCGCCCAGGAGGAGGCGCTGCTGCGGGTGGCCCAGGAGGCACTGCACAACGCGCTGCGTCACTCGGGCGCGGCCCGTGTCGACGTCACCCTGGAGAGGCGGGGCCCGGGCGCCGTGCTGCGCATCACCGACGACGGCAGCGGCTTCGAACCAAAGGCGACGCGCCGGGCGGGACGCCACCTGGGCCTGGTCTCCATGCGCGACCGGGCAGGTGGCGTCGGAGGCACGCTCACCGTGGAATCGGCGCCCGGCAAGGGCACCACGATCGAGATGGAGGCCCCTGGTGGCTGACGCAATCAAGGTGCTGCTCGTCGACGACCACCAAGTGGTCCGCCGGGGCCTGCGCACCTTCCTGGAGATACAGGACGACATCGAGGTCGTGGGAGAGGCGTCCGACGGCGCCGAAGGAGTCGCCCGCGCCGAGGAGTTGAAGCCCGACGTCGTCCTCATGGACGTCAAGATGCCCGGCATGGACGGCGTCGAGGCGCTGCGCAAGCTCCGCGAACTCGACAACCCCGCGCGCGTGCTCATCGTCACCAGCTTCACCGAGCAGCGCACGGTGATCCCGGCCCTGCGCGCGGGCGCCGCCGGATATGTGTACAAGGACGTGGACCCCGAGGCGCTCGCCGGAGCCATCCGCTCGGTGCACGCCGGACACATCCTGCTGCAGCCCGAGGTGGCCGGTGCGCTGCTGTCCCAGGAGGAGACCAACTACGGCCAGGGCAGAGGCGGTTCACTCACCGAGCGGGAGCGCGAGGTGCTCTCCCTGATCGCCGACGGCCGCTCCAACCGTGAGATAGCCCGCGCTCTGGTCCTCTCCGAGAAGACCGTCAAGACGCATGTCTCGAACATCCTGATGAAACTCGACCTCGCCGACCGGACCCAGGCCGCGCTGTGGGCCGTACGCCATGGCGTGACCGGCTGATTCACACCTCGGCGACCCTTGCGGACGGCAACACGGAGCGTTCCGTTCCGGACTGAGATTCATACCGTCGTGGGAATGTCCCCCAGATGGCGCATCCTTCTGGGATCTCCGCCGTTCTTCAGTGCGTGCTGCGGCGCTTTGCCGCAGTGGTTCACAAGGAAGAGGGCTCAGAAGTGAAGAACCTGAAGAAGGCCGCAGCCGTCACGATGGTGGCCGGTGGCCTGGTTGCCGCCGGTGCCGGTTTCGCCTCCGCCACCGATGGTGGCGCGCACGCCGGTGGCAAGGCCGTGGGCTCGCCGGGCGTCGCCTCGGGCAACCTCGTCCAGGTCCCCGTCGCCATCCCGGTGAACGCGGTCGGCAACACCGTGAACGTTGTCGGCATCCTGAACCCGGCGTTCGGCAACGACGGCATCAACCGCTGACGTACGCCCCGGGTCAGCAGTGACCACCGGCCTTCCAGGCAAGCCTGGGGGGCCGGTCCGGTTTTCAGCTCGTCGGTTCATTGGCCCGAACGGGCAGAAGGCGCTCGCCTCCCGTGCCGTCCCGACCTGCCCGGACGTTGCTCAGCGTACGGCCCGCGGCTGGGTCGGATTCGCAAACGCAGGAGGAACACTTCCCATGAACATCGCCAAGAAGGCCGCCATGGCCGTCACCGTCGCCGGTCTCGCCGCGGGTGCCTCCGCCGGTGCCGCTGTCGCCGACTCGGCCGCCGACGGTGCGGCCGTGAAGTCCCCGGGCGTCGGCTCGGGCAACGTGGGCCAGCTCCCCATCCACGTCCCGATCAACGTCGCCGGCAACACCGCCAACCTGATCGGCGCCCTGAACCCGGCGTTCGGCAACCAGGCCATGAACGACTGAGTCACCGCCTGGCGAAGGGCCCCGCGGACCACACCGGTCCGCGGGGCCCTTTCCGCACGTGAGGTGCCCGTACTTCCGATACCCCCGAAGGCCCGCTCAACCCGCCCGGAGAGTCACCGAACCTCGCGCTCCCGCTCCTCCACGAACGCGTTGACCTCTCTTGTCTGCGCCCCTCGCACTGCTTCGCAGGCTTCGAGGCGCTGTGCCGGCCTCCGGCCGCCGACGCCTACCGAACCCCGCGCTCCCGCTCCTCCACGAACGCGTTGTACGCCGCCACCTGAGCCCGCCGCGCCGTTCGTTCCACCGGCCTCAGTGCCTCGGATCGCGCGGCCATCTCCGAGGCGCTCACAGCTCCGCCGGGCCCGTTCTCGTACGCCACCGAGACGAGCAGCCCCACCCGCTGGGCCAGCTCCAGCACCCGTACCGCACGCGGCGGATAGCCGGGAGCGAGCACCTCGCCCCCCTGCTCGGCCCGCGCCCGGTACGCGTCGATCGCCGCCTCGGCGACGGGGCCCGAGCCGGCCACGTCGAGCTGCGACAGCAGCTGGGTGGCGTCGCGCAGCGCCTCCGCGAGTTCCCGCTCGGCCTCGCCGAGGGACGGCACATCGGCGGGCGGCGCCTCGCGCACGGCGAGACAGTGCCAGACGACCTCCACGTGTACGTCGCCCTCCGGCCCGGCCTCGTACACCTCGGGTACGAGCCCCAGCGCGGTGCCGTGACAGACCACCGCCTCCTCGGCGTCGAGGGCGCGGGTGTTGAACTCCGGCGGTCCGCTCAGCCCGAGCGGATGCCCGGGCGCGGGCAGCGCGACCCGCAGGCCGGTCACCCCGAGCACGCGCAGCCGCCCCAGGGCGAGCGTGAGCCCGACGGGCCCTGCCTCACCGGGCAGGCCCTCGACCCGGTGCACGGCATCCTCACCGACGATGGCGACGACCGCGTCGTCCGGTGACACAAAACCGGCCAACAGGGCATTTCCCCATGCGGCCAACCGTCCTGAGCGTGGTTCCGAAAGCATGCCTCCCACCCTAAGGACCGGCCGATGGATTGGACCGGCCGACCGGTGGCGTAGGTTTTCCCTGGGGGCTGCGTCCACAGACGTCAGCGACGGCCGAGACTGCAATGGGAGACAGCGCGCTCATGAGCGATGTTCTGGAGCTTGAGGACGTATCCGTGGTCCGAGAGGGCCGGGCTCTGGTGGACCAGGTCTCCTGGTCGGTCAAGGAAGGCGAGCGCTGGGTCATCCTCGGACCCAACGGCGCCGGAAAAACGACCCTTCTCAACCTTGCGTCCAGCTATCTCTTCCCCAGTGCGGGCACGGCCACCATCCTCGGCGAGACCCTCGGCAAGGTCGACGTGTTCGAACTGCGCCCGCGCATCGGCATGGCTGGCATCGCCATGGCCGAGAAGCTGCCCAAGCGCCAGACCGTCCTGCAGACGGTCCTGACCGCTGCGTACGGCATGACCGCCGGCTGGCACGAGGACTACGAGGACGTCGACGAGCAGCGTGCCCGCGCCTTCCTCGACCGCCTCGGCATGACCGACTACGTGGACCGCAGGTTCGGCACCCTCTCCGAGGGCGAGCGCAAGCGCACCCTCATCGCCCGCGCCCTGATGACCGACCCCGAGCTGCTGCTCCTGGACGAGCCCGCCGCCGGCCTCGACCTCGGCGGCCGCGAGGATCTCGTACGCCGTCTCGGCCGCCTCGCCCGGGACCCGATCGCCCCCTCCATGATCATGGTCACGCACCATGTCGAGGAGATCGCGCCGGGCTTCACGCACGTACTGATGATCCGTCAGGGCAAGGTGCTCGCCGCGGGCCCCCTGGAACTCGAACTCACCTCGCGCAACCTGTCGTTGTGCTTCGGCCTGCCGCTCGTCGTAGAACAGGCCGGCGACCGCTGGACCGCCCAGGGCCTGCCGCTGTCCTGACGACCAGGCCTGCCCGTCACAACTTGATCGGCGCCCTGTCCCCGACGGGACCTGCGGACCTACCATGACCATGTGGAAGACATCGACGCATGGGTGTGGTGGTTGATCGGCGCGGTCGGGCTCGGGATCCCGCTCGTCGTGACCGCGATGCCGGAGCTCGGAATGCTCGCCGTCGGCGCCGTCGCGGGCGCCGTGACCGCGGGACTCGGCGGTGGTGTCGTCCTCCAGGTCGTGGTCTTCGCCGCCGTCTCGGTCTCACTCATCGCGGTCGTACGCCCCGTCGCGGCCCGACACCGCACCCAGCGGCCCCAACTGGCCACCGGCATTGACGCGTTGAAGGGCAAGCACGCCGTCGTGCTGGAGAGAGTCGACGGTTCGGGCGGCCGGATCAAGCTCGCCGGGGAGGTCTGGTCCGCGCGCTCCCTCGACACCGGACGAGCTTTCGACGTAGGCCAAGAGGTGGACGTCGTGGAGATCGAGGGGGCGACGGCGATCGTCATGTGACTGCTCGCGGCGTCCACTGAACGGAACGTTCCACGTGGCGAGTTGTGGTCTGACACACTCGTCCAGCAAGATCTTCGACAATCACAAGATCTTCCGGCAAGCGCCGAGGCGGAGAAGGGTACGGGGAGCCACGATGGGACCGGTCGTCATCGTCCTGATCATTCTGGTGGTGTTGGTCTTCATTGCCCTGATCAAGACCATCCAGGTGATCCCACAGGCCAGCGCGGCCATTGTCGAGCGCTTCGGCCGCTATACACGGACACTCAACGCGGGGCTCAACATCGTCGTCCCGTTCATCGACTCGATCCGCAACCGCATCGACCTCCGCGAGCAGGTCGTGCCGTTCCCGCCCCAGCCGGTGATCACCCAGGACAACCTGGTCGTGAACATCGACACGGTCATCTACTACCAGGTGACCGACGCCCGCGCCGCCACGTACGAGGTCGCCAGCTACATCCAGGCGATCGAGCAGCTCACCGTCACCACGCTC
Organism: Streptomyces sp. NPDC050704; assembly: GCF_040654355.1. Classification (NCBI taxonomy): domain Bacteria; kingdom Bacillati; phylum Actinomycetota; class Actinomycetes; order Kitasatosporales; family Streptomycetaceae; genus Streptomyces; species Streptomyces sp. NPDC050704. The sequence continues at coordinate 14,844 of NZ_JBFAHW010000163.1, forward strand.
CGCAACATCATCGGTGGCATGGACCTGGAGCGGACGCTCACCTCCCGTGAGGAGATCAACGCGGCCCTGCGCGGTGTCCTCGACGAGGCCACCGGCAAGTGGGGCATCCGCGTCAACCGCGTCGAGCTCAAGGCCATCGAGCCGCCCACCTCCATCCAGGACTCGATGGAAAAGCAGATGCGCGCCGACCGTGACAAGCGCGCCGCGATCCTCACCGCCGAAGGTATCCGCCAGTCGCAGATCCTCACCGCCGAGGGCGAGAAGCAGTCCGCCATCCTGCGCGCCGAAGGTGAGGCCAGGGCCGCCGCGCTGCGCGCCGAGGGCGAGGCCCAGGCCATCCGTACGGTCTTCGAGTCCATCCACGCCGGTGACGCGGACCAGAAGCTCCTCGCCTACCAGTACCTCCAGATGCTCCCGAAGATCGCCGAAGGCGACGCCAACAAGCTCTGGATCGTCCCCAGCGAGATCGGCGACGCACTCAAGGGCCTGAGCGGCGCCATGGGCAACTTCGGCCCGATGGGCGGAATGGGCGGCGGCGGCCAGGGCGGCGGCGGAGCCACAGAACGCCGCGAAAAGCCAACGGTCACGGACTGAGGAGCGTTGAAGAAGGGGCCCGCCTCGTGAGAGGCGGGCCCCTTCTTTTTAGGGGCGCGGGGAACTGCGCGACCAGCCACGACCTACCTGCAGCCAACGAACTGTCCGCAATGTTTCGGCACTCCCCACGGCCGGCTCAGGCTGCCGGCTGGGCGAGCCACTCCGGCAAGGCCTCAAGGTCATCCCGCCCCAACGCAAGCAGCATCGCATCCGCCGGCGTCGGCTCGAACGGCTGCCGCAACAGCGGCATCCCCGCCTGCTCCGGCGTACGAGCCGCCTTGCGGTGGTTGTCCTGCGCGCACGAGGCCACCGTGTTCAGCCAGGAGTCCTGACCACCCTGCGCCCGCGGCACCACGTGGTCCACGGTCGTCGCCCGCCTCCCGCAGTACGCGCACCTGTGCCGGTCACGCACCAGCACACCACGCCTCGACCACGGAGCTTGTCTTCGGAAGGGCACCCGCACATAGCGGCAGAGTCTGATCACCCGGGGCGCCGGTATGTCGACCGCGGCTCCGCGCAGACGCAGTTCGGGGTGGGCCTGCTCGACAACGGCCTTGTCCTGCAGCACCAGAACGACGGCTCGGTTCAACGTCACCGTCGACAGCGGCTCAAAGCTCGCGTTCAGCACCAGCGTGTCCCGCATCCAGCCCACCTCCTCTGTGCACCGGCCCACCCCCTGGCGGACTGGATCAACTTTGGCCGGGCACGCCGAGATGGACAACGCAATAAAAAAATGCCCGCCCCTGATCAATTCCAAGCCCAGGGGCGGGCAAACGTTCCGTGAACGCTCAGCTGTCCGCGGGCGCCGCGTACTCGGCGATGAGCTGGGCCCTCGCCAGCGTGTGGAACCGGAGGTTGAAGCCGACGAAGGCCGGCGAACCGTCCGAGTCCGGCCCGAGCTTCTCCTGATCCACGGCGTACACCGTGAACACGTACCGGTGCGCCGGGTCCCCGGCCGGCGGCGCGGCGCCACCGAAGTCCTTCGCCCCGTAGTCGTTGCGCACCTGCACCGCACCCTCCGGTAGGCCCTCGAACTTGCCGCTGCCCGCACCCGTCGGCAGCTCGGTCACCGAGGCCGGGATGTCGAACACGACCCAGTGCCAGAATCCGCTCCCCGTAGGGGCATCCGGATCGAAGCACGTCACGGCGAAACTCCTGGTCTCCGGCGGGAAGCCCTCCCAGCGCAACTGCGGCGAGGTGTTCCCGGCCGCGTAGACCTGAGCGTCCTTCAGCGTCGCGCCCGCCTCGACGTCCTCACTCGTGACCGCGAACGACGGCACGGCGGGATGGAAGTCGTGGGGAAGCGGCGGCCTCTTGGGCTCGGTCACCTCGGCACCTCCTGATCTGTTCTGATCGGTGGAATCTCTCGTTCCCGAGCCTAGAACCAGTTGCGCCGACTACCGACCTGGGACAGCCACTCGTTGAGATACGCGGACCAGTCCGTCCCCTGGAAGTCGTTCAGCCCCACCTTGAACGAGCGGAACGAGTCGCTGCCCTCGCTGAACAGGCCCGGCTTCTTGTCCATCTCCAGGACGACGTCCATCTCACGGTCGTCCGCGACGAAGCTCAGCTCGACCTGGTTGAGACCGCGGTACTGCTGCGGCGGGAAGAACTCGATCTCCTGGTAGAACGGCAGCTTCTGCCGCGTACCCCGGATCCGGCCGCGCTCCAGGTCCGCGCTCTTGAAACGGAATCCCAGCTGGATGAACGCGTCCAGGAGCGCCTGCTGCGCCGGCAGCGGGTGCACGCTGATCGGGTCCAGGTCACCGGAGTCCACCGCGCGCGCGATCTCCAGCTCCGTGGTCACACCGACATTCATCCCACGCAGGGGCTGACCGTCGATCGTCGTGATCGGCGTCTCCCACGGGATCTCGAGCCCGAACGGCACCGCGTGCACCGCTTCCGCCTGCAGCTCGAAGGCACCGCCGAGCCGCATCTTCGTGAACTCGATGTCCTGCTTGTGCTCCTGGTCGTCAGGGCCCTCGACCTCGACCCGGGCCTGCAGACCGACCGACAGGCCTTCGATCGCCTGGGCCACGGACCCGCCCTGGATCCGCACCTCACCCTGCACGACGCCGCCCGGAACGACATTCACCTCGGTCAGTACCGTCTCGACCGAAGCCCCACCGGCCCCCAGGCTCGCAAGCAGCCGCTTGAACCCCATGTCTTTTCCTCCTCGGGCAACGCCCCGTTGATCTGTCCGGATCTTTGATCCATACAAACGCGATCCAGCCGTGGCCGGTTCCGCGCCCTCACCCTGGCAAGGCGGACGCTCCCTGACCACCCCGCACGCAGTCACACCTGTGCACTACGCTCGTACGCCATGATCGCGGCCCCTGACCGTACGCCCCTCGACCGGGAGTTCTTCGACCGACCCGTACTGGATGTCGCCCCCGACCTCTTGGGTCGCATACTCGTGCGAGCCACCCCGGACGGACCGATCGAGCTCCGCCTCACAGAGGTCGAGGCCTACGACGGCCCGAACGACCCCGGCTCCCACGCGTACCGCGGCCGCACCGCCCGCAACGACGTGATGTTCGGTCCACCCGGGCACGTGTACGTCTACTTCACCTACGGCATGTGGCACTGCATGAACCTGGTGTGCGGTCCGGAAGGCAGGGCGAGCGCGGTCCTCCTCCGCGCCGGAGAGATCACCGAAGGCGTCGAGTTGGCCCGCAAACGTCGACTTTCAGCCCGATACGACAAGGAACTGGCCAAAGGGCCCGCCCGTCTGGCCACAGCTCTGGGCGTGGACCGTGCCCTCGACGGCACGGATGCGTGCGGTCCCGCGGATGGCCCGACGACGCTTCTTGCCGGCACGCCGGTGAGCTCCGGCCAGGTGAGCAGCGGTCCTCGCACCGGTGTGGCCGGCGACGGAGGCGTCCACCCATGGCGCTTCTGGATCACCAACGACCCGACAGTGAGCCCTTATCGGGCCCACACCCCCCGTCGCCGCCGAACTTGACTCGCTCCTGGGCACTCCGTAATGTAGTCCGAGCCGCTTGAACCGGGTACGGCGTTCAGCCTGCAGCCGGAAGCGGCCAACCCACTACCTACGACTTCCTCTCAGCGAGGACGAATTCGGCGTGTCCGCATGCCCTAATTCGAACTTGCGGGACTCGATTATGAGTTGCCGAGGGAATCGGTTAACGTAGTGAATGTCGAAAGGCCGCAAGGCCAAAAGGCAAATCCCACCGACTGGGAATCACGGCCTGAAAGGGTCTGATAGAGTCGGAAACGCAAGACCGAAGGGAAACGCCCGGAGGAAAGCCTGAGAGATTTTCTTGGGTGAGTACGAAGGAAGTGTCCGTTCCTTGAGAACTCAACAGCGTGCCAAAAATCAACGCCAGATATGTTGATACCCCGTTCCCGGTCACTGTCATGGTGTCGGGGCGAGGTTCCTTTGAAACAAAACATCAGCGAGGACGCTGTGAATCACCGGTCTTATTCCGATCGGTGGTTCCGCTCTCATGATGCTGTCCCGATTACGGGATGACATTCACGG
>NZ_JBFAHW010000164.1:0-18897 GCF_040654355.1 Streptomyces sp. NPDC050704
CCCAACCCCCAGCCCCCTCAGGGGCGCGGGGAACTGCGCGACCAGCCCACGACGACCCGCAGCCGCAGGAAGCCAGGAAGAGGCACCCCCGTAGGCGCTACAGCAACTCCTTGAGGCGCTCGGCCAGCAGGTCCCAGCGCCACCTCTCCTCAACCCACTCCCGCCCCCGCTCCCCCATCCGCCGCCGCAGCTCCGAGTCACCCAGGAGCGCAACGATGCGGTCCGCCGCCGCCTCCGGGGAGCCACCCCGGACAACCCAGCCCGTCTCACCGTCCAGAACGGCATCCGGCGCACCCCCGGAGTCACCGGCCACCACGGGCAACCCCGTCGCGGACGCCTCCAGGTAGACGATGCCGAGACCCTCGACGTCGAGGCCGCCCCGGCGGGTCCGGCAGGGCATGGCGAAGACGTCGCCCGCGCCGTAGTGGGCGGGGAGTTCGGCCCACGGAACGGCGCCGGTGAAGCGGACGGAGCCGGCGACCTCGGTCTCGTACGCGAGTCTGCGCAGGTCCCTCTCGTACGGGCCGCCGCCGACGATCAGCAGCACCGCCTCCGGCTCGCTCGCCAGGATGCGCGGCATGGCGAGGATGAGGGTGTCCTGGCCCTTGCGCGGGACCAGCCGGGAGACGCAGACCACGACCGGGCGGTCGGTCAGGCCGAGGCGGGCGCGGACGACATCGCCGCCCGATCCCGGATGGAAGGTCTTCTCGTCGACACCGGGCGGGAGTTGGACCATCCGCGAGGCCGCTTCGGGCGTCAGCGCGGTCGCGATCCGCGAGCGCGTGTACTCGCCGAGATAGGTGATCGTGTCCGTCGACTCGCCGATCCTCCCCAGGAGTTGGCGGGCCGCAGGCAACTGGGCCCAGCCCGCCTCATGGCCGTGCGTGGTGGCCACCAGCCGCTCCGCGCCCGCCTTCCGCAGTGCGGGCGCCAGCAGCCCGAGCGGCGCCGCCGCCCCGAACCAGACCGACGTACAGCCGTGCTCCCGCAGCAGCCCCACGGCCCGCTGGGAGACCCCCGGCGTCGGCAGTAGCATGGTTGTTCGGTCACGTACGATGGCGAAGGGCTGTTCGGTGTCGAAGGCGGCCGTCGCCTCGACACCTTCCCGGCTCCGCTTCCATGTGGAGGCGTAGACGACGAGTCGTTCGGGGTCCAGGCGCAGGGCCATGTTGTGCAGGAAGGCCTGGATGCCGCCCGGCCTGGGCGGAAAGTCGTTGGTCACGATCAGGGTCTTGTGCATCGCCGTCGACAGTACCGAACCGGCACCCCGCAGTTCCGCACGGCCGCGTTTCATGGCTCTCGCACAGCCGCACAGGGAATCATGGCCGCACACAGGATCCGTACGGAAGAAGGACAGGTGGCATGACGGGAGCAAGGGGGGCGAGGTTCCCGTATCTCCTGCTGGGGACCTGGGGCCTGACCAGGCTGATGCTGCTGCTCTTCGTCTTCAAGGTGTACGTCTTCCCCGGCCCGGACGTCACGACCGACGTCTCGGCGATCTATCACGGCTGGTACGAGGTCCTGCGCACCGGCACCTTCCCGCTGGAGGACGTGACCTGGCAGTACCCGCCGGCCGCCGCGCTCGCGATCCTCTCCCCCTGGCTGCTGCCGTTCCTGGAGTACACGTCGGCGTTCTTCGTCCTCGCCTTCGTCGCCGATCTGGTCGCCTTCGCCCTGCTCCTGTACGCGGGCCGGCGCCCCGGGAAGTCGATGCGGGGCGCCTGGGTGTGGGGCGTGGGCGTCCCGCTGCTCGGGCCGACGGTGTACGCCCGGTACGACGTGATGGTGACGGCCGTCGCGGTGGCCGCGCTTCTCGCGGGCGCCCGGCATCCGCGGGTCATGGGCGCGCTCGTCGCCCTCGGCGCGCTGCTGAAGGTGTGGCCCGCGCTGCTGCTCCTGGGCGCGACCAGGCGGCGGACCTGGGGCGCGGCGGCGGTGACGGCCGGAGCGATCGCGCTGCTGTTCACCATCTCGATGCCCGGCGCGTTCGCGTTCCTGACCTTCCAGCGCGACCGCGGGACCGAGGTCGAGTCCCTCGGCTCCCTCGTCTTCCACATCGCCCGGCACCACGGCTGGCAGGGCGAGGTGCTGCTCAACTACGGCTCCGTGGAGTTCCTCGGCCCGTGGGTCGGCCTGGTGAGCACGGCGGCCCTGGTGCTGACCATGGCCGTCTTCGGCTGGCTGGTGGTGTGGCGGCTGTGCGCGACACGGTTCCTGACGCACACGGTCGCGGACGCCGCGTTCGTGGCGGTCCTCATGTTCACGACCACCAGCCGGGTCATCAGCCCGCAGTACATGGTGTGGCTGATCGGCCTGGCCGCCGTCTGCCTGGTCTTCCGCGGCAGCCGGATGGCCCTGCCCGCCTGGCTGGTCGTGGCGGCCAGCTTCTTCACCGTGCTGGAGTTCCCCGTCTGGTTCGCGCACGTGGTGGCCAGCGACGGACTGGGCATCACGCTCCTCGTCATCCGCAACGGCCTGCTGGTCGCCGCGACCGTCACCGCGGCCGTACGCCTCTGGCGCGACACGGTGTCGTACAAGGCCCCGGCCGAGCTGCCCGGTCAGCCGACCCGGACCCAGGAGACGCTGGCCTCCTGACGGCGCAGGCGCGGCAGGAGCACGGCGCACTGCACCGCCATGGCGAGCGCCATCGCGAGACAGATCCCGGGCAGGCCGAGCCCCGACAGCGCGCAGGCGAGCGCCAGTTGGACGCCCGTGCCGAGTACCGTCACCCGCAGCAGAACAGGTGCGCCGCCGCTGCCCTCGAAGACCCCGCCGAGCGCGATACAGCAGGCCGTCAGAACCAGGTACGGCCCGACAGAGCGCAGGAACAGCACGCCTTGCTGGGCGACTTCGGGCCCGGCGCCGAAAGCCCGCATGAGCCAGGGCGCGAGGACCATCAGCAGGACCGCGGCCAGCAGGCCCAGCGCCCCCGAGACGAGCACGGCCTGCCGGCCGATGGCCCGCCGTTCGTCCCTGCCCGCGCCCCGCGTGTGCGCGGTGTGGATGGAGGCGGCCTGCCGGACGGCGTAGAAGGCCATCGTGGCGACGTACATGACCTTGTACGCAAGGGAGTACGCGGCCACCGCGTTCAGCCCGATCCTGGCCACCACCGCGACGAGGACCAGCGCGCCCGTCTGTCGCACGGTGAAGTCCGCTGACATGGGCAGCCCGGTCCTGAGCGTCCGGCGCAGTGCGGCCCCGGTGGCCTCGGCGGGCCGCGCGGACGCGGATGCCCGGAGCACGGCGTTCCGTCGCAGCGCGAGCAGTCCGGCCACGAGGGCCACGCCTCGGCACAGGACCGTGGTGGCGGCGGCGCCCCGGACGCCGTACGCGTGGATGAGCAGTGGGTCGAGTACCAGGATCAGGCCGTTGGCGAGCAGGGCCAGCCGCATCGGGGTCCGGGTGTCGCCGGTGCCCTTGAGGATGCCGTCGACGAGGTTCTGCGCGAAGAACACGGCGATCCCCGGCAGGGAGATCGCGAAGTAGTCGACGGCTAGGGCGAGCGCGGCCCCGTCGTCTCCGAGCACCAGCCGGGCGAGGGGTTCCCTCAGCAGCCAGCCGCCGGCCGCGACCGCCGGGGTGACCAGGGCACACAGGGCCCAGCCGCCGCGTACGGCGGCCCGTAGCGCGCCCGGGTCGCGGGCGCCTCTGGCGTGTGCGACCAGGACGGTGGTGCCGGAGGCGAAGACCAGGGCGACGCCGAGCAGCACGTTCTCCGTGTTGGTGGCGACGGCGACGGCCGCGACGGCGTCCGGGCCGAGCCGGGAGACCCAGACGGTGTTGATGATCCCAGCGGTGACGCTCGCGAGCAGGGAGAAGTACACGGGACGGGCGAGCGCGACGAGCTGCTTGCGGTGGGCGTTCACGGTACCCCTCTCTAATCGAGCTACCTCGAAACGAGGTAGCTCGATTAGAGGTAACATGAGGGTCGTCCCAAGCACAAGCGCGAAAAGGAGTGCCCGTGCTGGAGCTGCCGATCCTTGGTTTCCTCCGCGAACAGCCGCTGCACGGCTATGAGTTGAGAGAGCGGATCAAGGCCCTGAGCGGTCATGTCCGCCCGGTCAGCGACGGGGCCCTCTATCCCGCGATCACCCGCCTGGTGAACGCGGGGAAGCTGGCGCAGCACACCGAGCCCGGCACGAGCGCGGCCCCGCGTCGTGTGCTGTCGCTCACCGAGAAGGGCCGCGAGACGCTCCTTGAGCGCCTGCGCCACCCCAAGGACGTCGAGATCACCGACCAGGTCCGCTTCAACACGCTGCTCGCGTTCCTGCGGCACCTTCCGGACCACCACGAGCAGGCGGCCGTACTCCGCAGGCGCCTGGACTTCCTCAACACACCCGCGAGCTTCTTCTACCGAGACGGACGCCCCGTGCGCGCCGAGGAGACGGACGACCTCTTCCGCCAGGGCATGCTCCGAGTGGCCCGGGCGACGGGCGAGGCGGAACGGGCATGGCTCACCGAGGCCGTCAACCAACTGGAGAACTGATAATCCAGGGCCCGACAGCGCCCCGTCAGGGGCGCGGGGAACTGCGCGACCAGCCACAACGGACCCGCAGACATCACGCCGACCGATTCACCCCAATCGGTCCCGTACATACGCCCGCCACAGCCCTGTGAACTCCTCCGGCGTCGTACCCAAAACCTCCCGCATCCCCGCCTCCACCGCCCCCGCCCGCTTCTCATGCGCCCCCACGGCCCGGTAGAACTCCCCCAGCCGCACCTCACCCCACCGCTCGGCGATCAACCGACAGGCCAGCCAGCCACCCTCATAGGCCCGCGCCAGCGCCCCGGCGTCCCCGTCGAACCCGAAGTCCGCGTCCTCCGGCAGAGCGGCGGGGAGACGCCCTTCGGCCACCGCCCGCGCCAGCTCGGGCGCGGCCTGCGTCGCCGAGCGGCCGGTGCCGCGGTAGCCGACCCAGTCCGCGTACCCCTCGGAGAGCCACAGCGGGGTCGCCGCGGAGGTCGAGGAGCGGGTCGCGACGTGGGTCGTCTCGTGGGTGAGCACGACCTGCCGGCCGAAGGCGCCGAGGACGCCGTACGCGTCCGGGTTGACGATGATCCGGTCCGCGGGCGCCTTCGCGGAACCCCCCGCCTCGCCCGTGGTGACCGCCGCTATCCCCCGGTACCCGGACGCGGGCGCCCCGAGCAGCCCCGCCATGCCCTCCAGCGACTTCGGTACGAGGACGACGACCCGCCCCGACCAGTCGCCGCCCCACGCCTCCCGCACGGCGGGCACCGCGCGGTCGGCCAGCGCCGCGTAACCGCGCAGCTCGTCGCGGGTCCGCCCGACCCCCAGGACGAGGCTGCGCTCGCCGCGTACGGCCACGACGGCCCCCTGCTCCCACAGTTGCTCGGCGGCGTCCTCGGCGGGCCGGTCGGCGGCGACGTACCACCGGCCGTCGGCCCGGGTGAGGCTCAGCGTGCGGGCCGTGACGACGGGCGCCTTGTCGTAGCCCTCGACGCGGTAGCGGAGCTGCGCGTCGGCCGTGGCGCGGTCACCGGAGCGGCGGACGCCGGTCACGCGGTACGACCAGTCCGCGAGCGGCACCGCCCGCAGGTTCCCGAACTCGGCGCGCGCGGCGGTCCGTTCGCCGGCGGTGACGGAGTCCGGCACCTCCGTCGCCACGAACGCCGTCTCGCTGCCGTCGCGCACGGCCGCCGCCCGCCGGTCGAGCACCCGCTGCACGTCCCCGGCCACCCGGTCCTGCGCTCCGCCGCCACCGCAGCCGACCAGGCCGACCAGGCCGACGAGCAGCAGCCCCACCATCCACCCCGGCGCACGCCCACGACCAGCCACGACCCTGATCGTACGGCGCCGGGGCCGATGGGTCAGGGGCGCGTCACGGCCGAGACCGGCATCATGCCCACCGGGTCGTAGCGCACCGGGGCGCCCGGGTACGGCGCGTGGACCACCTGGCCGTTGCCCATGTACATCGCGACATGGCTGGCGTCACTGCGGTAGGTGACCAGGTCGCCGGGGCGCGCCTGCGAGAGCGGCACCTGCTGTCCGGCGTGCGCCTGGGCCTGCGAGGTGCGCGGCAGACCGACCCCGGCCTGCCCGTACGACCACTGCATGAGGCCCGAACAGTCGAAGCCGCTGGGCCCGCTGGCGCCCCAGACGTACGGGCGGCCCACGGCCGAGCGGGCCGCGGCGACGGCGGCGGCCGCGCGGCCGGAGGACGGGACGGCGCCGCCGAGGTCCGGGATCTCGCCGCGCCCGGAGCGGGAGGCCCGGTCGTACGCGGCGCGGTCGGCGTCCGGCATCGAGTTGAGCAACTGCCGTGCCTTGGCCAGCTTCTGCTCGACGGTCCGCTTGTGGCGGGCGACGGCCTTGCGGCTCTTCTCCAGCTCGGCGAGCTTGCGGGTGGCCTCCTCGCGGTCCTGGGAGAGGGTGCGCATGGCGCCCTGGAGCTCCTTGAGCTCACCGGCCTGGCGGGAGCCGATCCGGTCCAGTGCGGCCGCCTTGTCGAGGTACTCGTCGGGGTCGTCGGAGAACATCAGCGCGAGCGAGGGATCGAGACCGCCCGAGCGGTACTGGGCTCCGGCCAGCGAACCGAGCGCGTCCCGCATCGTGTTGATGCGTTCCTGCTGTCTGGCGATCCCGTCCTGCGCCGTGTCCACCTGGTCGTGGAGTGTGTCGGCGCGCTCGTCGGCCTTGTTGAACGCCTCGGTGGCCTGCTCGGCCTGTGCGTACAGCCGGTCCACCTCGGCGCGGGTGTCGTCCCGCGGCGCGGCGCCGGCCGGCAGGACGCCGAGGGCCGCGGCCGCGGCGGTCAGTACGCAGACGGTGGCGCCTCGGGCGCCCCGGTCGAAGCCGGACGGTGCAAGGCGGCGATGGGACCCCACAGGAAGCCGCACTCCCTTCCGCTGACGGACCCCCGGAGTTGGGGGAAACGCGCCAGACAGTAGCCGTGCGACTACGCGCAGGCCAAAGACCCTCGTGTGCACACAACGTGACTCCCCGCCTCAGACGCAGGTCATGGGCGGGGAGCGGGGTCAGCGGGACGCACGGGAATTCGCCCGTTCGGGCGGCGCGGCGAGGGGTCTCTCGGCGGACCCGGAGCGGATCCGGATACGTACCAGGAGAAGGTCCGGATCAGACGCGGACGCCCCACATGAACGGTCCGCCGATCGTGTCCATCGACTCGTACCGGACAACCGTTCCGCTGCGCGGCGCGTGGATGATCTGGCCGTTGCCGGCGTAGAGACCGACGTGGTGCAGGTCGTTGAAGAAGAAGACCAGGTCGCCGACGCGGAGGTCGCCAACCGAGTTGATGCGGGTGCCGGTCTGGGACTGCGCCTCCGAGGTGCGCGGTATGCCGACACCGGCCTGGGCGTACGCCCAGGAGGTCAGGCCCGAGCAGTCGTAGGAGCTGGGGCCGGTGGCGCCGTAGACGTAGGGCGAGCCGAGCTTGCTCTGGGCCGCGGCGAACGCCGAGCTGGCACGGCCGGAGCCGGGCTTGACGGGGCCGGTCGTGCCGCCGCTGCCGATGGCATCGCGCTCGGCGTTGCGGCTGGCGCGGGCCTCCTGGGCGTCGAGGGCCGCCTTCTCCGCCGCCGTCAGGGTGTTGAGGAGCTTCTGGGCCTCGGCCAGCTTGGCCTTGACCTCGTCCTTCTTCTTCTTGAGGGTCTCGCGGGTGTCGGCGAGGTCCGTGAGCTTGCCGGTGGCTTCCTCGCGCTGCTGGGCGAGCCCGCGCTGCTTCTCCTGGACCTTCTTCAGCGTCTCGACCTGCTGACCGCTCAACTGGTCCATCGCGGACGCCTTGTCGAGGTAGTCGTCCGGGTCGGAGGAGAGGAAGAGCTGGACCGACGGGTCTATCGCGCCGGTGCGGTACTGGGAGCTGGCCATCAGACCGAGGCCGTCACGCAGCTCGTTGAGCTCTTCCTGGCCGCGGGCGACGTTGTCCTGCAGGGTGCCGATCTGCTTCTCCAGCTTCTCGGACTTCTCCCTGGCACCGTTGTACTTCTCGGTGGCCGCCTCTGCCTCTTCGTAGAGCTTGTCGACCTTGGACTTGACCTCGTCCTTGCTCGGCTTCTCACTCGGCGCGGCGTTGGCCGCCTGCGAGGTCAGGGCCACAGCGGCAGCGGCAGCGGTGGTGAGCACGGTCACACGGGTGCGGCTCGGCTGCTTCGCTCGACGGTGGGACGCCACGGAGGCGAGCTCCTTTGCCTCAGCCGCCCACCGAGAACTCCGGTTGGCGGTGACCCTCCACTGTCACCCCTTGTGGGTGATCACCCGAGTGAAGGTTCGAGGCCTGACCCTAGTGACCTTCTTGTGATCAGTTCAAATCCTCCTCACAAAAATCTCAGTCACCGACCGCATTCTTTGCACTCAACTCACATGCAGTGATGCGCCCTTGACGCTACGTTGCGTGAAGGTCCTGCCAATTCGGGCATGACACCCATGCGTTGCGCTTGGGGCGTCTGGTGCCTATGTGACGTACACCGCAGAACGGCCGCTTCGGCGAACGGCGGTCGACCCGGCTACCCGGAAGACGGCCGACTCAACCCCGCGAAGAGCCTGAAGAGGTCGCTCAGCTCCGCGAGAGGCGCTTGAGCAGCACCACGGAGGCCACCGGCCGTGCCCCCGCCTTGGCCACCCCATCGGCCACCTCGCGGTCGGTGGAGACGACGATGACGGGCCTGCCGGGCGGTTCGGCACGCACCAGCTGGCGGATCAGCTCGTCGGCGGTGATGCCCGGCTTGGAGAACAGCACCCGCACCCCGCGCGGCGGCGCGAGCAGCACCGGGGCGGCCAGCTCGGCCCCGTCGAAGACACAGGTCACCTCGGCGCCGGTCTGGGCGGCGAGCTGCGAGAGCTGGCCGAGGAGTCTGAGCCGCTGTTTCTCCAGCGGCATCTGCGGATAGCCGGTCTTGGTGACGTTGTAGCCGTCGACGACCAGATGCGCCTGCGGCAGCGCGAGCAACTGGTCGATGATCGCGGGATCGTTCTCGGACAGCGCCCGGGCCGCGATGTCCTTCGGCGTCATGCGTCCCGGTTCGACGGCGTCCACGGTCTCCGCGGGCCGTACCGACACGGGCGGCAGGGCGAGTTCGCGCCGCAGTCCCTGGGTCGCGTCGAGCACGGTGTCGAGCAGCAGCCGTACGCGCATGTCCTCGACGCTGCGTCCCTCGCGGGCCGCGCGGCGGGTGGCCTCCAGCGTGGCCTCGACCTCGCTCAGACGTGCCTTCAGCCGCCGGCTCTCGCTCTCGGCGGCGGACACCTGGGCCTGCCCCTCGCTGCGTACGGCCTCCATCTCGCCGCGCAGCTTGCGCACGGCGGCCTCGCCGCGTTTGACGTCGTTGAGGGCCGAGCGCAGTTTGCGGTGAAGCGATTCGGCTTCCTTCTTCGCCGACTCCAGCTCCGTGCGCAGCCGCTCCGTCTCGGTACGGGTCTGCCCGCGGGCCTCGGCGAGCTCCTCGCGCAGCCGCTCCAGCTCGGCGCGGCTCTCGTCGTCGGCGCGCTCGGCGTCCGCCCGCAGGGCCTCCTCGCCCGCGGCGGTCACCAGCTTCACCCAGCCGGTGGGCCGCAGCACATAGGCCGCGGCCGCGACGTCCTGCGGGTCCGCGGCCGGGGGCGGCGCGCCCGCGTCGAGGGCGCCACAGAGTTCCGGCTGGGCCTCTCTGAGCTTCTCGGCGATGCGCTGTCTGAACAGCGGGTCCGTCTCCAGGGCCGCCGCCATCGCGTTGCCCGCGAACTTGGCACGACGATTGGGGGCGAACCGGGCGTACTGCCGCAACTGTGTGGGCAGTTCGGCCACCGTCAGCCCGCCGAACCCGTCCGAGACGATCTGTACGACTCTGCGACGCACGCCGTCGGGCAGCGGGCGGTCGAGCACCTCGGCGGTGCCGTCGTCCGGCTCCCCGCCTGTGGTCTCCACCATCCTGCACCCCATCGTCCGTGCGGGGCCCGCTCCTGTCAGGAGCCGGCGCCCGGCCTGTCCACCAGTTCCACCTGATCCACCGCGTTGCACCAGCGACAGCGCACCGACTCGATGGTCTCACTGACCACCTCGCGCTCCTCGACGTTCGGCTCACCGGCCAGGTCGAGGTGCACGTACTCGACGACCTTCGACGAACGGGTCACGTCGAACCGCGTCAGGTTGCCGCAGAGCGTGCAGCGCCAGCGGGTCTCGGCGGTCGGGAGGGGAACCGTCATCGTGGCAGTCGCTCTCTTTCCTGGTCTCCGTGTCGCACCAGCTTCCCTGGAACGCGTGGCTCGTACCCTACGGCCTGACGCACACCGGGCGCTCCGCGGGAAGCGCGGCCCCAAGGGGCGGGCGTTTGTCAGGTGCGGGTCGTCTTTGGCTGGTCGCGCCCGCGCGGCGGAGCCGCATATGTCACAGCCCCGCGCCCCTGAAGGGGCGCCGGGCGGCGAGGCGGCCTGTGCCGTTCGGGGGTGTTACGTCATGCTCTGTTCCATGATCGGTTACTGGGGTGCGGTCGTCGGCAGGGCGGTCAGGGGGGAGTCCGCTCCGGTGACCTATGGGCTGATCACCGTGTGCTGCCTGGTCTTTCTGATCGGTCCGGCCTCGGGTCTCAGCCCCGCGTACGGCACCGGTGACGAGCTCCTTTCCGCGCAGCGGGCCTATTTCGAGCGCTGGGGTGTCGTGCCCGTCGAACTGTTCAGCGGGGCGCCGCGCGCCGCCGTCACACCGGCCACCGCGCTCTTCGTGCACGGCAGCTGGCTGCATCTGCTGGGGAACATGCTCTTCCTCTATGTCTTCGGGGCGATGGCCGAGGAGAGGATGGGCCACTTCGAGTTCGCCCTCTTCTACGTGGGCTGCGGCTATCTCGCCCTGCTCGGTTACGCGGCCGCCCATGCCGACTCCACGCAGACGCTGGTCGGCGCCTCCGGGGCGATCTCCGCGGTTCTCGGAGCGTTCCTTTACCTGTTCCCCAAAGCCCGGGTGACCAGTCTCTTCCCGTTCCTCTTCTTCCTGCCGCTGCGGTTTCCCGCCTGGGTCGTACTGCCGTTCTGGGTGTCCCTCCAGTGGTTGGCGGCGGGCCGCGAGACCCAGGGCCCGGGGGTCGCCTATCTGGCGCACCTCCTGGGCTTCTCGCTCGGCTTCCTCTCCGCGTGGGTGAGGTACGGCCGTCCGGCTAGAGTGAAATCCCCAGCGACGGCCACCGAGGGAGAAACCCAGCCGTGATCACCGCGATCGTGCTCATCAAGACCAGCGTGGACCGGATCCCCGAGATCGCCGAGTCGATCGCGGCGTTGGACTCCGTCAGTGAGGTCTTCTCCGTGACCGGTACCTATGACTTGATCGCCATGGTTCGGGTGAAGGCCCATGACGATCTGGCGGACATCATTCCCGGGCAGATCAGCAAGATCCCGGGGGTGGAGGGTACGGATACGCATGTGGCGTTCCGGACGTACTCGCAGCATGATCTTGAGGCTGCGTTTGCTATTGGGCTGGACAACTGATCGCTTCGCGGGGCGGTCGCGTTTTCGGGTGCGGGTCCGTCGTGGCTGGTCGCGCCGTTCCCCGCGCCCCTAAAGGGGCGCCGGATGAGCTGTAGATGAAGAGTTCCTCATCTACAGCTCATCCTCACCGCTGAGTGTGGGCCCCACCATCGGGCCCATGGTCTTCTCTCATCGGATGGCGGCTCTTGCCGCTGTTGTGGCTATTCCTCTGGGGATCGCCGCTACCAGTTACGCCCTGACCGACAGCCCGGAGTCCCCCAAGGTGCCGCCCAAGGTGGAGCTGGACAGCGGGTCGCCGTCGGCGACTCCCCCGACCGTGAAGCCGACACCGACACCGAGTGACGAGGTCGTCTCCCGGCCTCCGGTGAGTGACGACGATGACGACGACAACGGTGGCGGGGCGAGTGGCGGAGCGGACGACGACGGACCCGGTGACGACGGCTGAGCCCGTACCCGGTGCCGTTCCCGTTCCCGCCCGTCGGCGGATCTCCGCCCGGGTCCGGATCCTGCTCTGGCTGCTGCTCGTGATGGCGGTCGCCTTCGCCGCCGTGGCGACGACCACCCGTTCGATCCTCATGCGGGACGTCGACAGCCGCGTCAGCGGTTTACTCGCCCAGGAGGCGGGCGAGTTCGCGAACTTCGAGGAGCGGGGCGTGGACCCCGGGACCGGGCGGCCGTTCACCGATCCCGGACGGCTGCTGCGGGTCTTCCTGGAGCGGCAGTACGCCGACCCGGACGAGGAGCTGATGGGGCTCGTGGGACGGGCGGGCGCGGATCCCGCGAAGGTCGTCCAGGACCGCGAGATCCCGGTCGGGCTGCCCCTGCACCGGGACGCGGCGGCCCGTCGCGCCGTCTTCGAGTCGGCGGACTCCACCGGCACCCTGCGCCGTGCCGCCGGGGACATCCGCTGGGCCAAGGTCGCCATCGCCCGCCCGGGCGGCGAGCCGGAGGCCGCCTTCGTCGTCGCCTTCCACCCGGGGCGCGAACAGGACCGCGCGGACGAGGTGTTCCGCATCCTGCTCGCCATCTCCGGAGTGGCGCTGCTGATGACGACGGGCATCGGCTGGGTGGTGGCCGGGCGGATCCTCAAGCCCGTACGCCTGGTCCGTACCGCCGCCGCGCAACTCACCGAGCAGGACCTCACCCGGCGCATCCCGGTCCGCGGGCACGACGACATCGCCGCGCTCACCGAGACGTTCAACGCGATGCTCGACCGCCTGGAGCGCGCCTTCGCGGCCCAGCGCGAGTTCGTCGACGACGCGGGCCACGAGCTGCGCACCCCGATCACCATCGTGCGCGGCCATCTGGAGCTGATGGGCGACGATCCGGCCGAGCGCGAGGAGACGGTCCGGCTGGTCACCGACGAGCTCGACCGGATGAGCCGCATCGTCGAGGACCTGCTGCTGCTCGCCAAGACCGAGCGCCCCGACTTCGTCACGCCCGAGCCCGTACAGCTCGCCGAACTCACCGCCGACGTCTTCGTCAAGGCCCGCACCCTCGGCGAGCGCCACTGGGAGCTGGCCGAAGTCGCCGACGGCGAGGCCCGGCTGGACCCGCAGCGCATCACGCAGGCCATGGTGCAGCTCGCGCAGAACGCCGTGCAGCACACCGTCCCCGGCCAGTCGATCCGCGTCGGCTCGCGTGTCGTCGGCGGCCGCATCGAGTTGTACGTCGCCGACTCGGGCCCGGGTGTGCAGCCGCAGGACGCCGAAGTGATCTTCGAACGGTTCCGCCGGGGCACCGCCAGGCGCGGCACCCGGGGCAGTGGCGCCGGGCTCGGCCTGTCCATCGTCCGGGCGATCGCGGAGGGACACCGCGGCGGTCGGGTGCAGCTGCGGGAGACCGAGGGGGGCGGCGCCACTTTCGTCCTCGCACTGGACCTCGTACCTGAGGCGGACCGCACATGAACCCCCGTACCGGAAAGGCCTGTCGGACATGAACCGGATCCTGATCGTCGAGGACGAGGAGCGGATCGCCTCGTTCGTCGAGAAGGGCCTGCGCGCGGGCGGCTTCACCACGACCGTCGTCGCGGACGGCGACTCCGCCTACGAGTACGCGCTGACCGGCGGCTTCGACCTGATGATCCTCGACATCGGGCTGCCCGGCCGGGACGGCTTCACGGTGCTGCGCGCCCTGCGCGAGGCCCGCGTGACGGTCCCGGTGATCGTGCTGACCGCCCGGGACTCCGTACGCGACACGGTGGCGGGTCTGGAGGGCGGCGCGGACGACTGGATGACCAAGCCGTTCCGTTTCGAGGAGCTCCTCGCGCGGGTTCGGCTGCGGCTGCGGACGGCTGCGCGGGCTCCGGAGGTGACGGTGTTGCGGGGTGGTGATCTGACGCTCGATCTGCGTACGCGGCGGGCTCGTGCGGGTGAGCGGACGGTTGACCTGACCGCCCGTGAGTTTGTGCTTCTTGAGCTGTTTCTGCGTCATCCGGGGCAGGTTTTGTCGCGCGAGCAGATCCTGTCTCATGTGTGGGGGTACGACTTCGATCCTGGGTCCAACATCGTTGATGTGTATGTGCGTTCGCTTCGTAAGAAGCTGGGGGCGGAGCGGGTGGAGACGGTTCGTGGGATGGGGTACCGCCTTCCTGCGTGAGGGATCCGGGGTCGTTTGACGGCTGCGGGCCGGACGCGGCTGGTCGCGCCGTTCCCCGCGCCCCTTACGGGGCGCCCCCTCCCCGGGCTCGTGAAGCTTCCTTCATGTGGGGCTCATTGGGGGCTCACGGGCCGGCTGAACTCTGAGTGTCGTGAGTTTGACTTCCCAGCAAATCCGACAAGCCGTCGCCCTCTGCGTGGCCCTGAGTCTCTGCGCTCTGCTGGTCGTGCCCGGCAACTTTCCCGGGCTCGGGGCCGACGCCCGTGTGACGCTCGGTGTCTTCGCGCTGGCGACCTGTGCCTGGATCGGTACGCCGATCGACGACACGTACATCGCCCTGGGCGCGGGACTCGCGCTCACCGTGACCGGCGTGATCAGCAGCGAGACGCTCTTCGGCACCCTCGGTGACTCGACGGTCTGGCTGCTGATCTGCGCCTTCGTGCTCGCGGCGGCGGTGACCCGGACGGGGCTCGCGGGGCGGACGGCGGCGTTTCTGGTGGGCGGGGCCAGGAGCGTACGGCAGCTGGTGCATCTGACCACGGCCGCCCTGGTCGTGACGGCCTTCGCCGTCCCCGCGACCTCCGGCCGGGCGGCGCTCGCGCTGCCGGTGTTCCTCGCACTCGCCAAGGCGCTGGCCGACCGGAAACGACTGGTCGTGATGCTCGCGCTGCTGTTCCCGACCGTGATCCTGCTCTCCGCGGTGGCGACCCTGATCGGTGCGGGTGCGCATCTGATCACCGTGTCGGTGCTGTGGGAGACGACCGGTGACCGGATCGGCTTCACGCAGTGGCTGCTGCTCGGGCTGCCGCTGGCGGTGGCGTCCTCCCATCTGGCCGCCGAGGCCGTGCTGTTGACGACCACGCGGCGCGCGGACCGCCGAAGTCCCGTACGGATCACCGCCGATGACATCCAGCGGCACAGCGAACAGCCGGTCACCGGACCCTGGTCGCCGGCCGAGTCGCGCTGCGCCCTGCTGCTCGCCACCGTGGTCGTCCTGTGGTGCAGCGAGCCGCTCCACCAGGTGTCCCCCGCGGTCGTCGCCCTGATCGGCGCGGTCGTCGCGTCCTCGCCCGCCCTCGGAACCGTACGGCTGAAGGACGCCCTGAAGACCGTCCCCTGGGCCCTGCTCCTCTTCATGGCGGCGACGATGGCGATGGGCGTCGCGCTCGCGGACTCGGGGGCGGCGGAGTGGCTGGTCTCCGGGTTGCCGGTCGATGTCGACCCGTGGCTGTTCCTCGCCCTGGTGGTCGCCGTGAGCACGGCGGCGCACCTCGTCCTCCAGTCCCGCTCGGCCCGTTCGTCGGTGCTGGTCCCGCTGGTCGTCGCGGCGGCCGTGGGCGCGGGCGTCAACCCGGTGGCGGCCGCCCTGGCGTCCACCGCCGCGGCGGGCTTCTGCCACACGCTCCCGGCCTCGGCGAAACCGGTCACCCTCTTCGCCGAGATCCCCGGCACCCCGACCTACACCCCGAGCGACCTGCTGCGGCTGTCCGCCGTGCTGGCCCCGCTGACCGCCGCGCTCGTCCTGCTCTTCGCCCTCGCCGTGTGGCCGCTGCTCGGCGTGCCCGTCCTGAAGCCCTGACCCCTGAAGCCCCGAGTCCTGACGCTCTGAGCCCTGACGCTCTGACCAGTCCTGACGCTCTGAAGGAGCCCGTCCATGCTGACCCGTTTCGCCGTCGCCCCCAGCGGCTTCAAGGAGTCCCTGTCCGCCCAGGCCGCCGCCGAGGCCATCGCGGCTGGCGTACGCCGTGTCGTACCGGACGCCGAGATCGACCTGATCCCCCTGGTCGACGGCGGCGAGGGCACCGCCCGGGCCCTCGCCTCGGCCACCGGCGGCCGGCTGGTCGCCCTGGCCGCCACCGGGCCGCTCGGCGAGCCCGTGGGCACCCACTTCGCGCTGCTCGGCTCCGGCGCCGGTCCCGGTTCGGGTTCGGGTTCCGGGGGCACGGCCGTCGTGGAGATGGCGGCCGTCGCCGGGCTCTCGCTCGTCCCGCACGGCCTGCGCGATCCGGGCGCGACGACCACGTACGGCGTCGGCGAACTGATCCGCGCCGCGCTCGACACGGGCGTACGCCGCGTCCTGGTGGGCTGCGGTGATTCCGGTACGTCGGACGGGGGCGCCGGGGCCCTGCAGGCCCTCGGGGCCCGGCTGCTGGACGCGGACGGCTTCGAACTCCCGCAGGGTGGCGGCGAGTTGACCCGGCTCCACCGCATCGACGCCACCGGCCTCGACCCGCGCCTGTCCACCGTGGAACTGCTCGTCGCCTGCAACCCGTACAACGTGCTGTGCGGCGAGCGGGGCGTGGCCCGCGTCTTCGGCCCGCAGAAGGGGGCGACGCCCGCGCAGGTCGAGCACCTGGCCGCCGGACTGGAGAACTGGGCGCGCGTCCTCACCCGCGACCTCCGGGTCACCGCCGACCTGTACGACGGCCCGGGCACCGGCGCCTCGGGCGGCCTGGGCGCGGGTCTTGCGGCCCTCGGCGCCCGGCTCCTCCCCCGCTTCGACGTGCTCCTGGACCACCTCGACCTGGACGCCCGGCTGGCCCGCGCCGACCTGGTCCTCACCGCCGAGGGCTCCCTAGACCGGCAGACGCCGCGCGGCAAGGTCCCGGCGGAGGTGGCCCGCCGCGCCAAGCTGTACGGACGCCCGGTCCTGGTCCTGGCCGGCACGCTCGGCGAGGGCGCGCACACGGTACCGGGCGTCGACGCCTTCACCGGCATCCTGCCCGCCCCGATGGCCCTCGCGGAGGCCTTCCTACGCGCCGGCGAACTCCTCACGGACGCGACCGAGCGGGCGCTGCGGATGATTCTGCTGGGGGCGGGGCTGCCGCGGGAGGTGAGGGTGTAACGACGGACCCAGCCCGGCATGCGGATCGCTGTAGTACTGCGAGTACTGCGAGCACTCCGCGTGGCGCTTGCCCCGCATCTTCCCTACCGTGGACCCGTCGGCGGGGTGCGGCCGGACGGACGCGCGGTACACCCGCCGCGGGGTCACACCGCCGGGACGCAACGCCCGTCCACCGTGCGGTAGTTCCAGCGCGCGCCCTCGCTCACGAGCTCCTTCACGGCCCGGACGAACCGCTCCACGTGCTCGTCGGGCGTGCCCGCCCCGAAGCTGACCCGAATGGCGTTGAGCGACTTCTCGCCGGGCACCGCCTCGGGGGCGCCGCACTCGCCCTGGGTCTGCGGGTCGCTGCCGAGGAGGGTCCGTACGAGGGGGTGGGCGCAGAACAGCCCGTCCCGCACCCCGATGCCGTACTCGGCGGAGAGCGCGGCGGCGAAGTGCGAGCTGTTCCAGCCGTCGACGACGAAGGAGATGACGCCGACGCGCGGGGCGTCGTCGCCGAAGAGGGACAGCACGCGGACCTCGGGCACCTCGGCGAGACCCGCGCGGACGGTGTCGATGAGGTACTGCTCACGGGCGACGAGCGTGTCGAAGCCGGCCTCGGTGAGGGCCTTGCAGGCGGAGGCGATGGAGTAGACGCCGATGACGTTCGGCGACCCGGCCTCGTGACGGGCGGCCGTCTCGTGCCACTCCACGTCGACCCCACCGTCCGTACGCCGCGAGACCTTCCGCGAGGCGCCACCGCCCGCGAGATACGGCTCGGCCTCGCGCAGCCAGTCGGACCGCCCCGCGAGCACACCGGAGCCGAACGGCGCGTACAGCTTGTGCCCGGAGAAGGCGACCCAGTCGACGTCCAACTCCCGTACGGAGACGGGGTGATGGGGTGCGAGCTGCGCGGCGTCGAGCACGATCCGCGCACCGTGCGCGTGCGCGGTGGCGGCCAGCTCCCGTACGGGCCAGATCTCGCCGGTGACGTTGGAGGCACCGGTGACGCAGACGAGCGCGGGTCCGTTCGTGTCCCGGCAGTCCCGCTCGGCGAGTGCCCGCTCCAGCGTCGCGACGGCCTCGCCCGGCGTACGCGGAGCGTCGAGGTACGTCACCCGGGCGCCGCGCCACGGCAGCAGCGACGCGTGGTGCTCGGTCTCGAAGACGAAGACCTGGCAGTCGGCGGGGAGGGCGGCGGCGAGCAGGTTCAGCGAGTCGGTGGTGGAGCGGGTGAAGACGACCTGGTCGCCGTCCCGGCAGTCCAGGAACTCGGCGACGGTCGTACGGGCGTTCTCGAAGAGATCGGTGGACAGCTGCGACAGGTACCCGGCGCCGCGGTGCACACTCCCGTAGTACGGCGCGTACGCGGCCACGTCGTCCCACACCCGCTGGAGGGCCGGGGCGCTGGCGGCGTAGTCGAGCGCGGCGTAGGTGACCTCGCCGCCGGTGACGAGCGGGACCGTGACATCCCGGCCCAGAACGGGCAGCGCCCCGGCGGTGTCACGGCAGACGGACCGGTCGGCGGCAGCGGTGGAGACAGACATGGCGAACTCCTGTGAGAGTCAGGCGAGATCACCGCGCGAGCGGATACGGCTCAGCGCGGGACAAGTGCTGCGGGGAAGGTGAAACGGGCATGCGGAGGTGGGGCGCTACGCCCTATCGCATTCGCTTACTCACAGAAGGCTCCCTCGAACGACCAGGACCCCTGGGCTGTGTCCACTCGAAAGAGGGCGAGGGGTCCGCGCTTGCCGTAGACCTCGCTGCCTACGGCCTGGTCTTCACCCGGGGCACCCCGCCACGGACGGAGGGTTGCCGGACAGTCGGCCGGGGCCTGATGACTGTCGCTCATGACCTGCCAAGCATCTTGCCACACGATCTTCCCGACGCAACCCCCACGTCCGAATACCGGGACGGGGGTGGAAGCAGGGGCGCAGCCCCACTTCCACCCCTAGGGGCGCGGGGAACTGTGCGCCCAGCCCCCACCCACCCACCCACCCACCCGCACCCAACAACACACGACACGGGGTCTGGGGCAGAGCCC
>NZ_JBFAHW010000165.1:0-18775 GCF_040654355.1 Streptomyces sp. NPDC050704
CGCGAGGGCGGCCTGATCGACATGGGCGTGGAGAACGGCTTCGTCCGCAAGGCCGGCGCCTGGTACACGTACGAGGGCGACCAGCTCGGCCAGGGTAAGGAGAACGCGCGCAACTTCCTGAAGGACAACCCCGACCTCGCCGGCGAGATCGAGAAGAAGATCCTCGAGAAGCTCGGAATCGGGGTACCGGCGAAGGCCGCAGTCGCCGAGGGCACGGGCGCCGTCCCGGTCCCTGATGCCGCCCGGACCTCGGCGGGAAACGCCGCCTGACAGGCACGGGCGCGGCCTGGCCGGGGCAGGCTAGGCGAGGCGCAGAGGACACCGCGCTCGGCAAGGAATCGATGACCGCGTCAGGATCCGGCTGGTCGGGAGCGGCCGGATGTGTCGGGGATGCCGGGCACTTCGGGCATGGCTCTCTCCTCGCGGGGGTCGGCTGGAGGCACAGGTGGCTGGGGAGCACGAGGAGTTGTGCATCCCGCGCGAGCGGAGGTGTTCCGTCGCGCAAGATCCGGGCCATTCCCGTACCAAGTTGGCGGCAATCACCGACAGCCAGGCGCAGGTAGCGGGCGAACGACTCGTGATACACGCGGACTTCACCCCGCGCCGTCCGCTCGGCTTCACCCTGCGCCGTCCGCTCGGAGAGCACAGGGGCCCGGACCTTCAGCGCACCGTCGATCCGGTGCCCCCCGTCCGGGGCGACATGCCCGAGTTCCTCATGGGAGACGCCTCCGACCGGTTCAATCCTGCCCAAAGACCTCTCACCTGCGATTACCTACGCGCCGAAGTCTCTTCGCGGGGTGGCGCCGTTGAGGCGCGTACCACGAGTTCGGTGGCGAGTTCGATGTGGTGGGACTCGACCTTTTCGCCGTTGGCCAGTCGGAGGGCGGTGCGCAGGGCGGCACCGCCCATCTCGCGTAGTGGCTGGCGCACGGTGGTCAGTGGCGGTGAGGCCATCTGGGCGAGGCTTGTGTCGTCGAAGCCCACCACGCTCAGGTCTTCGGGGATGCGTAGCCCTCGGGCGCGGGCGGTCTCGATGACACCGATGGCGATCTCGTCGTTGCCTGCGAAGATCGCCGTCGGTGGCTCTTGCAGGCCCAGTAGCGCCGTGGCGCCGAGCAACCCCGTCTCATACGTGAATTCTCCGGGCCGGACGTAGGCGTCGGGTACCTGCACTCCTTCCGCCTCCATGGCGGCGCGGTAGCCGTGCATGCGTGCCTGGTTGCATACGGCCATGGCCGGTCCGCCGATATAGGCGACGCGGCGGTGACCCAGGGAGAGCAGGTGCCGGGTCGCGGCCAGGCCGCCGGCGAAGTTGGTCGACCCGACGCTGTGGACGCGGCTGTCCGGCAGGTGCAGTGGGTCCAGCACGACCAACGGCAGCCCGGACCGGGCCAGTTCGTTCAGGTGCGCTGTGGTGTACACGCTGGTGACCGCGATGACGGCGCGGCGCCCGGCTGAGACCAGGTCCCGGGCCCAGTGCGGGGCACGGGACGCCTTGCTGATCACCACCGAGGCCCCCGATTCGGCGGCGGAGTCGATGATGCCTTCCAGGGTCTCGGCCACGTACGACTTGAGGCCGCCCTTGAACTGCACCTCGATGGTCGGGCTTTCGACGACCTCGGTGTGGCGGAACACGGGCGCGAGGTAGTCGTGCTGATGCAGCAGTTCCTGCACCCGGCTGCGGGTGTGCGGCGCCACGTCACCGCGACCGTTGACCACTTTGGACACAGTCGCGACGGAGACTCCCGCCGCTTGGGCGATGTCCGCCAAAGTGGTGCGCCTGGCGTTCGGTCGCATCGGTTCCTCTCAGCTGTACGTCCACCGGTGTGGTGAGCCGCCTGTCGGGCCGGCAACGCGGGTGGAACCGGTCAACCGTACGGCAACCCGGCACCGAGATCGTCCGGAGAGGTGCCGACGAGCCCCTCAACCTCGACACGTCCGACGATCTGCGTGAGATCGCGTCCGGTGAACGCGGTCCGGGGCATGCACGCCGACCGGTACGCGTGCGACCCGTACGTGCGCGCTCGCGCCCGGCTCCAGCCGTACGCCGCCGCGCCCTCCTGGCCGGGCATGAACGCCCGGACCAGGCCGACAGCACGGGGACGCCGGTCCGGAACTCCTCCGGGACCGCGCGCTGCGACTCGACAAGCACCGCAAGCACTGCGGCGCTCTCCACCGCGGTCACCGGCGGCTGCCGTACACCCGGGTGAGTGACCGGGACCATGTCGGGCGACCTCTGCCCGCGGAACGCTCCCGAGTTCCCGCGAACACATCGTCCGGAGGCGCCACTTGTGGACTCTCCGCCTGTCCGTCGCCGCCTTCGGCCACACGCCCCGGGCGGTTGCCGACGCAGCGGCTGCCGAGCTGCGCGACCTTGTCCACCCCGGTCTCTCAGCCAGGAGGGCATCGACCCGGTCCGGCATGACCTGCACCGACAGTGTGTCAGCCGCTGCCATCGCGTCGCCTCTCCGTCCCCAGCCAGTCGATTTCGAAACAGTTTCGGTCCCTGTCAAGGTCTCTCGAGGGTCGCTCTTGCCCGATATTACGCGGCTGTCGGCAGCACCACAACGCACTTGCACACACCTTGACAGGGCGTCAGCCCGAAACCTAATTTGCACGAACAGAGCTCGGAGAAGGCTATTTCGAAAACCTTTCACCATGACTCACGAGAAGCCGATGGCTCTCGAGTGCGGAGAAGAACATGGCGCTCTCCCGACGTACCCTCCTCGGCCTGGCCGCCGGCGTGCCGGCCTCCGCGGCACTGGCGGCCTGCGGCTCGTCCGGTCCCGGCAAGGGCGGCGGCGACGGCGGCAAGGCCACGTACTGGCACCTGAGCGGCCAGCCTCAGGAAGGCGTCAGGTCCGGTGCTGTGGAGCGGTTCAACAAGGCCAACCCCAAGGGGCAGATCAAGGTCACCACCTTCGAGAACGACGCCTTCAAGACGAAGATCAAGACCGCCATCGGCGCCGGGAAAGCGCCCACCATCATCTGGGGGTGGGGCGGCGGCACGCTGCGCACCTACGTGGAGGCCGGGCAGGTCGACGACCTCACCCCGTGGTTCGACGAGAACCCCGACATCAAGGACCGGCTCTTCCCGGCCTCGTTCGGCGCGGCGACCGTCGACGGCAAGATCTACGCGATGCCGTTCGAGAGCGTGGAGCCGATCGTCCTGTTCTACAACAAGAAGGTCTTCGACGACGTCGGCGTGGAGCCGCCCCGGTCCTGGGACGACATCATGGCCCTGGTGCCCAAGTTCAACGCGGAGGGCATAGCGCCCTTCTCCCTCGGCGGCCAGTCCCGGTGGACGAACATGATGTGGCTGGAGTTCCTGTTCGACCGCATCGGCGGCCCCGAGGTGTTCCAGGCCGTCTTCGACGGCGAGAAGGACGCCTGGTCCCACCCGGCCGCCATCGAGGCGCTGACCAAGGTGCAGGACCTGGTCAAGGCGGACGGATTCATCAAGGGCTTCTCCTCGATCACCGCGGACTCCAACGCCGACCAGGCACTGCTGTACACCGGCAAGGCCGCGATGATGCTGCACGGCACCTGGTCGTACGGCATCCAGCAGACCGAGGGCGGAGACTTTGTCTCCAGCGGCAGCCTCGGTTTCATGAACTTCCCACCCGTCGAAGGCGGCAAGGGCGATCCGGGCAACTCCGTCGGCAACCCCGCCCAGTACCTGTCCATCTCCTCGAAGGCCAGCGCCAAGCAGAAGAAGATCGCGAAGGACTTCTTCGCCACCGGTGTCCTCGCGGACGACGAGGTGAAGGAGTGGATCGACACCGGGGCGGTGCCGATCCGGAAGGGCTCGGAGAAGCTCCTTGCCGGATCCGAGAACTCCGAGTTCCTGGAGTTCGTCTACGGCATTGCCAGCAACGCGAAGGCGTTCGCCCAGTCCTGGGACCAGGCGCTCAGCCCGACGGCCGCCGAGACGCTGCTGGACAACATCGCCAAGCTGTTCCAACTGTCCATCTCGCCCAAGCAGTTCACCGACAACCTCAACAAGGTCATCGGCAAGTGAGCGCACTCACGGGCTCGACAGGGCGCGAGGGCCGGCGCAGCATCCTGCCCTGGCTGGCCGTGCCGGCGCTGCTGTTCTTCGTCGGCTTCGCCATCGTCCCACTCGTCGGCGTCTTCGTGCTGAGCTTCACGACGTGGGACGGGATCGGCGACATCCACCCGTCCGGGCTGACCAGCTGGCGTGCGGTGCTCACCAACCCCGGGCTGCCGCACGCCCTGTGGGTGACGTTCCTGGTGATGGCCGTGTCCTGGGCGGTCCAGACACCGGCGAGTATTCTCCTCGGCACGTTCCTGGCCGGCCGCCAGCGCTACCGCGCGGTGCTGAGCCTGATCTACTTCATCCCGCTCCTGCTCAGCTCCGCGGCGATCGCGGTCGCGTACAAGGCGCTCCTCGACCCCAACTTCGGGCTCGGCGCCGGGCTGGGGTTCGAGTGGCTCAGCAAGGACTGGCTGGGGCGCCCCTGGCTCGCCTTCGGCGTCGTCGTCTTCGTCGTCTCCTGGCAGTTCGTCCCGTTCCACTCGCTGATCTACCAGGGGGGCGTCCAGCAGATCCCGCAGTCCTTGTACGAGGCCGCACAGCTGGACGGCGCCGGGCGGATCCGCCAGTTCTTCAGCATCACGCTGCCCCAGCTCAAATACACCATCATCACCTCGTCGACGCTGATGGTGATCGGGTCGCTCACGTT
Source organism: Streptomyces sp. NPDC050704 (assembly GCF_040654355.1). Classification (NCBI taxonomy): domain Bacteria; kingdom Bacillati; phylum Actinomycetota; class Actinomycetes; order Kitasatosporales; family Streptomycetaceae; genus Streptomyces; species Streptomyces sp. NPDC050704. The sequence goes on from NZ_JBFAHW010000165.1 coordinate 4,707, forward strand.
CTTCGACCTCATCTTCGTCCTGACCGAGGGCGGCCCCGGGGACGCCACCCGGGTCCTCGCGCTGGACATGTACAAACGGGGCTTCCAGGCCAACCTGATGGGGCCGGCCAGCGCCATCGCGGTCATCCTCGTCCTGATGGGCCTCGCCATCGCCCTGCTGCTGCGCCGGCTCGGGGGCCGGGACGCCGGTGAGAGCCAGCTCGAGGGAGTCTGACATGACCACCACGCTGACCGAGCCGCACCCGCAGAAGACCGCCCCACGCGAGCGGGGGCACCGTCCCGGTGCGACCGCCCGCCGGCGCAACTGGCTCGGCGGTCTGGCCGGATGGCTCTGGCTCGCCGTCGTCGTCGTACCCCTCTACTGGATTGTCGTCACCAGTCTCAAGGCCCAGAGCAACTACTACGCGAGCAACCCGCTGGCGCCGCCGAGCGACCCCACACTGGACAACTACCAGCTGGTCCTCGAGTCCGACTTCATCAGCTACTTCTGGAACAGCGTCGTGGTCACCGCCGGCGCGGTGGTGCCGGCGGTCGCCGTCTCCTTCATGGCCGCCTACGCCATCGTGCGCGGCTGGCGCATGCGGTTCCTGCGCGTGGTCAACGGCATGTTCCTCATGGGCCTCGCCATTCCGCTGCAGGCGACGGCCATCCCGGTCTACCTGATCATCATCGAGCTGCAGCTGTACGACAGCCTGCTGGCCCTGATCCTGCCGTCGATCGCCTTCGCCATCCCGCTGTCCGTGCTGATCCTCGCCAACTTCATCCGCGACGTGCCCAAGGAGCTGTTCGACTCGATGCGGGTGGACGGAGCCACCGAGTGGGGGACGCTGTGGCGCCTGGCAGCGCCGCTCACCCGCCCGGCCATCCTCACCGTGACCATCTTCAACGCGCTGACCATCTGGAACGGATTCCTGCTGCCGCTGATCCTCACCCAGAGCCCTTCCCAGCGGACTCTGCCGCTCGCCCTGTGGACCTTCCAGGGCGAGTACGGGGTCAACGTCCCCGCCCTCCTGGCCGCCGTCGTCCTCACCACCCTGCCCCTGATCATCCTGTACGCGTTGGGCCGCCGCCAGCTGCTGAGCGGTCTGACCGCCGGATTCAGCCGTTGATCGACAGTGCCGCTGACGCCGTGGCCGGTGGGCGGGCGAAGCGGATCCGGGCCGGGCCGGAGCCCGGACGCGATCTGCCCCGCCTTGAGTCCTGCTCGTCTACCTGTTCGACCGTCGCGCCCCGGCCAAGGGGCTGACGGGCGTGGGAGGAAAGTGAACGCCGACGTGGTTGTAGACAACACCCCCGGAATCTCCCTCTGGAACGACCCCACCGTTTCCGTCACCGCGAGAGTCGACGCCCTGATCGACGCGATGACCCTTCAGGAGAAGACCGCCCAGCTGTACGGAGTGTGGGTGGGCGCCTCCGATCAGGGCGGTGAAGTGGCCCCCCACCAGCACGACATGGAGGAGGCCGTCGATCTCGACGCGCTCCTGCCCACCGGCCTCGGCCAGCTGACCCGGCCCTTCGGCACGGTCCCGGTCGACCCCGCCCTGGGTGCACTCTCCCTGGCCCGCACCCAGATCCGTATCGCCGCCACGAACCGGTTCGGCATCCCCGCTCTCGCGCATGACGAGTGTCTGGCCGGCTTCGCCGCCTGGGGGGCGACGGCCTACCCCGTTCCGCTGTCCTGGGGTGCCACCTTCAATCCGGACACGGTGCGGCGCATGGCCGCCGCCATCGGCCGCGACATGCGTGCCGTCGGCGTCCACCAGGGACTCGCGCCCGTCCTGGATGTGGTGCGCGACGCCCGCTGGGGCCGGGTCGAGGAGACCATCGGCGAGGACCCGTACCTCGTCGGCACCATCGGGACGGCATACGTGCAGGGCCTTGAGTCCGCCGGGATCGTCGCCACCCTCAAGCACTTCGCCGGCTACTCGGCCTCTCGCGCCGGCCGTAACCTCGCTCCCTCCTCCGTGGGCCCGCGTGAACGCGCCGACGTTCTGCTGCCCCCCTTCGAGATGGCGATCCGTGAAGGCGGCGCCCGGTCGGTGATGAACGCCTACACCGACACCGACGGCATGCCCTCCGCGGCCGACGAGGATCTGCTCACCGGGCTGCTGCGCGACACGTGGGGCTTCGACGGCACTGTCGTCGCCGACTACTTCGCCATCGCCTTCCTGAAGACGCTGCACGGCATCGCAGCCGACTGGGCCGGCGCGGCCGGCACCGCGCTGCGCGCGGGCATCGACGTCGAACTGCCCAATGTCAAGACATACGGCGCGCCCTTGGCCGAGGCCGTCGCCGACGGCCGCATACCGGAGGCGTCGGTCGATCGCGCCCTGCGCCGGACACTCACCCAGAAGGCGATGCTCGGCCTGCTCGACCCGGACTGGAGCCCCGTGCCGGCCGCGCTCGACGGGGCAAACCTGGACGACCCGGCCGCCCTGCGCGGCCGAATCGACCTGGACTGTCCGGAGAATCGCGCGCTGGCCCGCACGATCGCCGAGGAAGCGGTCGTGCTGCTGAGCAACGACGGCACCCTGCCGCTCGCGAGGCCGCGCCGCATCGCCCTGCTCGGTCCCAACGCCGACGAGCCCATCGCCGTACTCGGCTGCTACTCCTTCCCCCAGCACATCGGCGTCCGCCACCCCGGTACCCCACTCGGCATCGAGCTGCCCACGCTGCGCGACACTCTCGCCGCCGAGTTCCCCGACGCCGAGATCACGGTCGCCCGCGGCACCGGAATCGACGACGGAGATCTCTCCGGCATTCGCGAGGCCACCCGGGTGGCACGCGAGGCCGACATCGCCCTGGTCGTGCTCGGCGACCGCGCCGGGCTCTTCGGGCGGGGCACCAGCGGCGAGGGGTGTGACGTCGACTCGCTGCGGCTGCCCGGCGCGCAGCAGCAACTGCTCGACACCCTGCTCGACCTGGAGACACCCGTGGTCACCGTCCTGCTCGCGGGACGACCGTACGCCCTCGGCCGCGCCGTGGAGGAGTCCGCTGCGATCGTGCAGTCCTTCTTCCCGGGTGAGGAGGGCACTCACGCGATCGCCGGGGTGCTCAGTGGCCGTACCAATCCCTCCGGACGTCTCCCGGTCAGCGTGCCGCGCGGGCCGGGCTCCCAGCCGACCACGTACCTCGGGGCGCGGCTCGCTCACGTCAGCAAGGTGTCCACCATCGACCCGACCCCCGCGTTCGCCTTCGGTCACGGTCTGTCCTACACGCGGTTCGACTGGACAGACCTGACCGTGGACGTCCAGGAGGCTCCGACGGACAGCGAGTTCACCCTCACCTTCACCGTCCGCAACACAGGCGAGCGGTCCGGAACCGAGGTCGTCCAGCTCTATCTGCACGACCCGGTCGCCTCCGTCGTCCAGCCGGTGCAGCGCCTCGTCGGCTACACCCGGGTCGAACTGAAACCGGGCGAGGCCCGGCGCCTCCGTGTCACGGTCCCGGCCGACCTCGCCTCCTTCACCGGACGCGACGGTCGGCGCGTCGTCGAACCGGGCGAGCTGGAAGTGCGGTTGGCCGCCTCCAGCGCGGATCCGCGCCTGACGGCCAGGGTCACGTTGACCGGAACCGAGCGCCATGTGGATCACACGCGGCGCTTGCACGCCACGGTCGGGCAGGAGCCGGTTGCCCGGGCATGAACCAGGCGTGCGCAGCGCACGTCGCGGCAGCGGCAGCGCTGCGCACACGGGACCGCAGGGCCAGGCATGTGGTGGTCCGGGCAACCGGCGCCGGCCCGGTTCGAAGGCCGTCCCGGCGGTCGGCTGCGGCTGTGCGGCGCCTGGGGGCCGCGGGGCGTGCGGGTGGGTGAACTACCGGGTCATGGGCCCCTGCACGCCGCCCGCCATGGAGACCAGGCAGGTGTTCTTCGCAGCGAGCCACATCGGTATCGCCCGGGCTTCGTCGTCTCACAGCACGCCGCGCTGGGCGAGGTTGCGCATCAGTGCTCGTACGCCGAACGTCCACGGCGCGGCCTGCTCGCTGGGGACGACGGTGTTGACCAGAGCGCCGAGTCGCGGGCTGGAGATCCGCACGATGTCGCCGTACTCGTGGGTGAAGCCCGCGCCGGGTGCCTGTCGGTCCTCGGTGGGGGCGAACAGCGTTCCGGTGAACAACACGAAGCCGTCCGGGTATTGATGGTGCGGACCGTGCGTGGCGGCCACCAGGTCCAGTACGTCGCGGCTGATCTCGCGCATGGAACTGCTGCCACGCAGTACGTAACCGTCCGTGCCGTCGATCCGGAGGTCGATGTCGATCCCGCGTACGGTGTCGAGGTCGAAGTCCTCGTCGAGCAGGCGGACGAACGGACCGATCGCGCATGAGGCGTTGTTGTCCTTCGCACGGGACAGCAGCAGGGCGCTGCGTCCCTCGATGTCGCGGAGGTTGACGTCGTTGCCGAGCGTCGCGCCGCGTACCCGGCCGCGCGAGTCCACGACGAGGACGGCCTCGGGTTCAGGGTTGTTCCACACCGAGGCGCCGAGCACGCCGATGTCGGCGCCGGTGCCGACCGCGGACAGTACCGGGGCCTTGGTGAACACTTCCGGGTCCGGCCCGATCCCGACCTCCAGGTACTGCGACCACAGTCCTTCGGAGACGAGCAGTTCCTTGGCCTTGTCCGCTTCCGGCGATCCGGGACGGATGCCGTCGAGCGTGCCACCCACCACCTGCCCGACGCGGGCCCGTACCCGCGCAGCCTGCGCCGGATCGCCGCCCGTGCGCTCTTCGATGACGCGTTCCAGCAGACTCCGGGCGAAGGTGACGCCCGCTGCCTTGATCACTTGCAGGTCGATGGGGGCGAGCAGATGGGGAACGTCACGGCGGCCGCTCGGTGCGTCGAGCAGTTCGTCCAGGCGCCAGAAATGTCCGCCGTCGGCCTCGCGGACGACTGCCGCCGCGTCGTCGCGTTCCATGAGGTCGGAGACGGTGGGTGCGATGGCCGTCAGGTCGACGACCTGCTCGCCGCGGACCGCGGCCACACACGGTCCGTCGCATTCCGGGTTGTGGACGCGCGCGACGAGGGCGGCTCGGTCGGCGTCCGCCGGCAGGACGGAGCCGGCTGTGAGGACCGGACGAGGGCGCGCTGCTGCCGATTCCACGATCGATGCTCTCCTGGTTTCGAGGGGGTGCGGTCACCTGGGACTCAGTGGGAGTCGCGGGGGACCTCGTGTCCACGGCTTCCGCGCAGGAAACCGAAGTCGGCGCCCCGGTCGGCCTGTTCCACGTTCTGGGTGTAAAGCCAGGCGTAACCGCTGGTGTGCCGCTCAGCGGGGGCCTTCCATGCCTGCCGGCGTCGTGTGAGCTCGGCGTCGTCCACGTCCAGGCGCAGGGAGCGGTTCGGGACGTCGAGGACGACCGGGTCCCCGTCGTGCACCAGGGCGAGAGGTCCGCCGACGGCGGCCTCGGGCGCTACGTGCAGGACCACTGTCCCGTACCCGGTGCCGCTCATCCGGCCGTCGCAGACGCGCACCATGTCCTTGACGCCGGCCTTCAGCAGCTTGGCGGGCAGCGGGACGTTGGAGACCTCGGGCATGCCGGGGTAGCCCTTGGGGCCGGCGTTGCGGATGACGATGACGGTGTTCTCGTCGATGTCGAGTTCCGGGTCGTCGGCCACCTCGTGATAGGCCTCGGGCGAGTCGAAGACGCGCGCGGGGCCACGGTGGGTGAGCAGGTGCGGTGACGCGGCGGACTGCTTGATCACAGCGCCGTCGGGGCACAGGTTGCCGCGGAGGACGGCGATACCGGTGCCGGCCGGCTGGAAGGGGACGTCGAGGCCGGTGATGACGTCGGAGTCGACGCGTTCGGCGTTCTCGGTGTTCTCGGCGATGGTGCGTCCGGTGACCGTGATCTGTTCGCCGTGCAGCATCTCGCCGCCGAGCAGCTCGGCCAGGACGGCGGGGAGGCCGCCCGCGTAGCAGAAGTCCTCCATGAGGTATGTGCCGCTGGGCATCAGATTGACCAGGGTCGGCACCGCGCGGACCAGGTCGTCGAAGTCCTGGAGGCTCAGCTCGACGCCGACGCGTCCGGCGATGGCGGTGAGATGGATGACGGCGTTCGTGGAGCCGCCGATGGCCGCGTTGACCCGGATGGCGTTCTCGAACGCCTCCCGGGTCAGGATCTGCGAGGGGCGCAGCTCCTCCTCCACCATTCGTACGATGCGCTGCCCCGCCGCCTGCGCGGTTTCCATCCGCCGGGAGTCGACCGCGGGCCAGGCCGCCGAGCCCGGCAGCTGCATGCCGAGCGCCTCGGCCAAGCAGGCCATCGTCGAGGCGGTTCCCATCGTCATGCAGTGCCCGTTGGAACGGGCCATGCACCCTTCCGCGAAGAAGCACTCCTCCTCGGTCATCCGGCCGGTCTTCAGGTCCTCCTCGAACTTCCACACATGGGTGCCGGATCCCACGTCCTGGCCGCGGTACTTGCCGTTGAGCATCGGCCCGCCGGTGACCATGACGGCGGGCAGGTCGACGCTGGCAGCGGCCATGAGCATGGCGGGGGTCGTCTTGTCGCAGCCCGAGAGCAGCACGACACCGTCGAGCGGATTGGCCCGGATCAGCTCCTCGACCTCCATGGCCATGAGGTTGCGGTACAGCATGGCGGTGGGGCGCATCAGGGTCTCGCCGGTGGCCATGGTGGGGAACTGGAGTGGCAGGCCGCCCGCCTGCCACACGCCGCGCTTGACGGCCTCGGCGACGCGTGTCAGATGGGCGTTGCACGGGGCGAGTTCGGAGGCACTGGTCGCGATACCGATGACGGGACGCCCGTCGAACACCTCGTGCCCGAATCCCTGGTTGCGCATCCAGGAGCGGTACACCATCCCGCTGCGGCCCCGTGCGCCGAACCATGCCTGGCTGCGGCGGCTCGTCTTCTGACCGTCGGTCATGTAGGCACTCCCGTGGCTCCGGCGTCGTCCGCTTCGCGATGGGGCGTTGTCGGGTGAGGACCTGCAGACCTGCAGGCCGTACCCTGGAGCACAATCATTAAATGATTCGATGAATGACGTCCAGGGGGTGAGCAGAGATCGTGGTGCACTTCCTGACCACGCATCAGCGCGTGGTCGACGGGCTCGGGCGGCGCATCGTGGGTCGCGCGTGGGAGCCGGGGGATCCGTTGCCGGTCGAGGACGCGCTCGCGGCCGAGATCGGCGTCAGCCGAGGGGTGGTGCGGGAAGCGGTCAAGGCACTGGTGGCCAAGGGGATGCTGCACGTACGCCCGCGCACCGGCACGCGCGTGCTGCCCCCGGAGCACTGGAACCACCTGGACCGCGACGTGCTGCGCTGGAAACAGGCCGGGGACGCCACGACTCTGCTGCGCGACACGGGTGAACTGCGCCGGATCGTCGAGCCCGAGGCGGCCCGGCTCGCTGCCGACCGGGCCGGCCCCGACGATGTACGAGTCCTGTACGACTCCCTGGCGGCCATGGAGGCCGCGGCGGCGGAACCCGGCCGCAGCGGCTACGTCGAAGCCGACATCGCCTTCCACCGGGCCCTGCTCGACGCCAGCGGCAACCGTCTCCTCGGCTCACTGGGCCGCGCTGTCGACATCGCGCTGGAACACAGCTTCCTCGTCAGCACCCAGACCCCCGGCGCGGTGGAAGCCTCGCTGCCGGGTCACCGCGCCATCGTGCAAGCCGTCGAGGCCCGCGATCCCGCGGCCGCGGCGGCCGCCGTACTGGCCATCATCGAAGCCGCCGAACATGAGATCGCCCAGTCACCCGGAATGCCCAGCGATGCCGTATGACCTGTCACGGCTCCGACAAGGCAGTGCCACGGGCAAGGGCACGGAAGCGGTCGACGCCGACGAGATCTTCGTCCGGCCCACCGGGCAAGCCGACCGCACTCCGCGCTGCGGGGCTGCCGGCCGAGCAGGAGCCGGCCGAGAAGGACCCGCGTCGGGGCACGGCCGACGATCTTCGGCCGGCGTACCGCTCGTCGGCCATCGCCGCCGCGCTCGGCCGCCCGCTGGAAGTTGACCGGCCCCACGCTCACCGCCTGGCGGGCCGAGCACAGGGGCATGGGCCTGGACATCGACCGACCACCGGGCACGACCTGCGCCGCATCATGGACGCCATCCTCTACGTTCTTCGACCAGGTCAACGGCGTGCTGCGGCACCTCGTGCGTGAAGCCGAAGGTCGTTGTCGTCGTACCGACTACAGCGAGCGGGACAACCTGCCCGCCCTGGCCGGCCTGCTCGTAAACCTGCCGGTGTCCAACCTGCACCTGCTCGTGGTCGACGACGACTCACCCGACGGCACGGGCGAAGTCGCCGACAAACTCGCCGCCAGTAATCACACTTCGGGATCAACTCGGCACCCAGGGCTTCGGCAAAGTTGTCTTGCCAGCCCGGCGGACGGCGTCGATGGCAAGGTTTCGCCAGGTCGCCTGGAGTGAGGACGCCTCACGCGTGCGCACCGGCAACGCACCCCGGGCCATGGCCACGCTCGGCATCACGTGATCAACGCCGACAGATCCACTGAACGACGTCGCCCTGCCTCGCGACCACACTGTGAAAAGTGTTGCAGAAGGGCCAGGCCAAGACGATGGGCCTCACCCTGACCGGGCGCACGCGCGGGCGCCGTCCGCCGAGATCACCGCCACCGTCGCCCTCGTTCAGCAAACCCGCGGCCTGTTCGCCGGCCGTGACCAGGCCGAAGGCGTGGGAGCTCTCCTGAAAAGGCCTCTCCGTTCTTCTGTCTGGGATGGACATCGACCTGTCTGGGATGGACGTCGACGGAGTGGAGCCAGGATCATCCTGGCTCCACTCGTGGTGCGGGCGTGTCACTGGAACTGTGCGAAGAACCTCCAGATCTCTGCTTTGGTCCAGGTGGTGACGCCGCTTTCGCCGGAGGAGCCGTCGACCGGACCGGGTATGTGGCCTCCGTCGAACGCGGCCCATTGGACCGGGTATCCGGCACGGCAGCCCGAGTAGGTGGTGGTGATGTGGGTTCGGCTGCCCTGGGCGGGCTCGCGTGGGCTTTGGGCAGTGCAGCCGTTGTTGGCGACGAACTTGTCGCGCAAGGACCGTCCTTGCCCGATGTTGAGGACGTTGTCGCTGATGCCGTGGATCCCGAAGTAGGCGATGGGCTGAGTGCCGCCGCTGCACCCGCTGATCTGGCCGCCGGAGATGACCGCGACGGCCCTGAAGACGTTCGCCCGGGAGCATGCGAGTGCGTAGCTCATACCGCCGCCCCAGCTGAATCCCGTGGCGAAACGCTGCGCCGGGTTGACACAGAGGCCGCCCTCGATTCGCCGGATCATGTCGTCGACGAAGGTGATGTCCTCACCACCCGAATTGGCCCAGCCGTTGCCGAGGCCCTGGGGGGCGACAAGGATTGCGCTGTTGTTCGACTGTTCCTGTTGGCCGTAGTAGGACCAGGCGTTCCCGCTCGTGCCGCCCGAGGCGACCTCGCCGGCGGTTCCGCCCCGCCAGTGGAACGCGAAGATCAGCCGGTAGGGGCGGCTGTTGTCGTAGTTGGCGGGAACCCTGAGGATGAAGCTGCGGCTCTTGCCGCCGCTCTGAATCGTGTGCGTACCGCTCGCCAGGGTCGGGGCGCTGCCGCATGCGCCGGCACCGCCACCGGACGACAGCTTGACCAGCTGCCATTGCTGGTTGGCGCCGCTCCAGTCGGAGTACTGGACGACGTTGCCGCCGTCGGCGGTGGAGGCGCCCTGCACCTCCACCGCCTTGCTGCTGGTGCGGTTGATCAGCCGGACGTGACCCCCGTCGGAGTCGGCCAGTCGGAACTGCTGGTTGGCCCCGTTGTGGTCGGCCCACTGCTGGATCGCGGCACCGTCAGCGGTCGAGGCACCGGCCACGTCGAGGACCTTGCCCGAATGCCGGGCCTTGAGGCGGTAGAAGCCGCCGCCCGAGTCCACGAACTGCCACTGCTGGTTGGTTCCGTCGCTGCGCGTCCGCTGGCTGACCCGCCCGCCGTCGGCGGTGGCCGAGCCCGAGACCTCCAGCGCCTTGCCGCTGTTGCGATTGACCAGGGCGTACCAGGCATTGGTGTCCACCGTCGCCGCCTCGGCGGGCGCCGGATTCACCGCGCCGAGCATGCCGATCGCGAGGGCCACCGCCACCACGGCGGCGACCCGGGACCACCAGCGATGTCTCCGTGGCGGGGCGGGGGAAGCCGCACCGTAGGTCTTCATCAATTCACCCTTCCTTTGTGGCCTTTGTGGCAGGTCCCATCAGGTGCGGGTCCAACGCTGGTTGCTGCCGTTCGAGCAGGAGGAGAGCTGGATCAGGGTGCCGTTGGCGGTGCCGCTTGCGACGGTGTCGAGGCAGAGGCCGGACTGGACTCCGGCGATGGATCCGTCGGAGTTGAGGCGCCATTTCTGGTTGTCGCCGCCCCAGCAGCTGTAGATCTGGACCTTGGTGCCGTTGCCGGTGCCGGCGGCGTCCAGGCACTTGTTGCCGTAGACCTTGAGCTCGCCGGCGGCGGTGTACGTCCACTGCTGGTTGGTGCCGTTGTGGCAGTCCCACAGCTGGAGCTGGGTGCCGTCGGTGGTGCTGGTGCCGGGCACGTCCAGGCAGCGGCCCGAACCGACGCCCTTGACCGGTCCGGATTCCGACGGAGGATTGGTGGAACCGCCGTTGAGTGCGTTGAGGACGGCGGTGTAGGCGGGCTTCTTGCTGCCGTTGCCGTTGAACAGCAGCGGCGTCTGCTCAGCTCGCCAGGAGTCGGTGTCGCGTACACCCCAGACGGTGATGCCGAGGCAGCGCGGGACGGCCAGGCAGTCGTTGGTCACGTTGGCGTAGGTCGTGGCCGGGGCGCCCTGGATGTCGAGTTCGGTGATGGCCACGTCGACGCCGAGGGCGGCGAAGTTCTGCAGGGTGGTGCGGAAGTTGCTGTTGTAGGGGCTGCCGCTGTTGAAGTGCGACTGGAAGCCGACGCAGTCGATCGGCACGCCGCGCTGCTTGAAGTCGCGGACCATGGCGTACATGGCCTGGGTTTTGGCCCAGGTCCAGTTCTCGACGTTGTAGTCGTTGTAGCAGAGCTTGGCGGCCGGGTCGGCGGCGCGCGCGGTGCGGAAGGCGACCTCGATCCAGTCGTTGCCGGTGCGTTGCAGGTTGGAGTCGCGCCGGGCTCCCGAATTGCCGTCCTCGAAGGCCTCGTTCACGACGTCCCACTGCGCGATCTTGCCTTTGTAGTGGGCCATCACGCCGTTGATGTGGCCGATCATCGCCTGGCGCAGGTTGCTGCCGCTGAGGCTCTGCATCCAGCCGGGCTGCTGGGAGTGCCAGGCCAGGGTGTGGCCGCGCACCTGCTTGCCGTTCTGCACCGCCCAGTTGTAGACGCGGTCACCGGCGGTGAAGTTGAACTGGCCCCGCTGCGGTTCGGTGGCGTCGATCTTCATCTCGTTCTCGGCCGTCACCGAGTTGAACTCACGGCTCGCGATCGACGTATACGCCGAGTCGCCCAGCCTGCCCGAGGCGATGGCGGTGCCGAAGTAGCGGCCGCTCTGCGCCGCCGCGGCGCCGAGCGTGTTCTCGGCGGCGTGTGCGGTCGGCGGCGCGATCAGCGCGGCGGCCGCACCGAGGACGCCGACGACCAGCGCCAGCAGCAGGCCGCGGATCTTCCGGCGGATAACGTGTCTGGGAAGGGCATACGAGCCCATGACTGTGCCTCCAAGGTAGAAATCACGGAAGGACTGAACGACTGAACGACTGAAGGACTGAAGGACGGATGGACTGACGCGCAGGGGAATGCGTCGTCCGCTCCCACTTGGCAGACGGACGGGTGAGCCGGAACGCGGGCAGCACGGAATCACCGGACCCCGCGGTCATGGGACCGGGACGATCTCAACCGGCACGAGACGGCAGCCGGTCGGCCGTCGGGTGACGTACGGCGGCGGCGGTGTTTCGACACAGGCATGGGCGCACTCCATCGCGGCTCAACCGGGGGACCGCCACGCGGCGTCGAGTACCTCTCCAACTGCGCGAAAAGCCAAGATGCGCTGGTGCGAACCTCACCGGAACGAAACGGGGTGGTGCAGGTGCTTCGGTGCGCGGATCTGCGGTGCAGCACAGCTACTCAGAGGACGTAGTTCGAAATCTCGAACTACGGTCGGCCACTCAGAGAGGGATGATTGAGGGATTGACGGTGAATCGTCAATACTCACCACAGAGAAAGTTTCTGTTCGTCGCCCGAATCTTTCGGAATCTTGAACGAGTGGCAGATGTCGCTTGCTCAACTCCCCTTCCCCGCGCAGACCCTTGGAAGGGCGAGCCGCATCGCGAGCTTCCAGAGTGCCGGGAGGAACTGTTTGTGGTCAGATCGGCAACAGACCTTGACCAGAGGGCCCCACATTCTTAGCTTGTGGCGTCAAAGGTTCGGAGGGGTCTTCGAATGTTTCGAGACTTTCTCTGCCCCCGGTACGGCCGCTCCGCGGTTCATCGGCGTCACCCCGCCCCGCCCCCAAGGAGGCCCTCTGATGTGGTTTCGCCACCCGTCCCCGGTCCGTCTAAGACGCTTACTCGCCGTCCTCGCGCCCTTGCTGCTCGTGGCCGGCTTCCTCGGCGCCCAGCCCGCCAAGGCGGCGACTGTCGACCCCAACGCCTCGTACGTGCTGGTCAATCGCAACAGCGGCAAGGCCCTGGACGTCTACAACCTGGCGACCAACGACGGCGCCCGCATCACCCAGTGGACCAGGAACGACCAGAACCAGCAGCAGTGGCAGTTCGTCGACTCCGGCGGCGGTAACTACCGCATCAAGTCCCGCCACTCCGGCAAGGTGCTTGACGTCAACAACGCGTCCACCGCCAACGGCGGCGCGATCGTCCAGCGGACCGACGTGAACAGCACCAACCAGCAGTGGCGGCTGGCCGACAGCTCGGACGGCTACGTGAGGCTCATCGCGCGCCACAGCAACAAGGCTCTCGAAGTACAAGGCGGCTCCACCGCCGACAACGCGAACATCGTCCAGTACGACGACTGGGGCGGCACCAACCAGCAGTGGCAGCTCGTCAAGGTCGGCGGCGGCAACCCCCCTGGCTCGTGCAATCTCCCGTCGACCTACCGCTGGACGTCCACGGGCGCGCTGGCGCAGCCCAAGGCCGGGTGGGCCTCGCTCAAGGACTTCACCGTCGTCCCCTACAACGGCAAGCATCTCGTCTACGCGACGACGCACGGCGCCGCGGGAACGGGAGTGGGCTGGGGTTCGATGAACTTCAACCTGTTCAGCAACTGGCCGGAGATGGCCTCGGCCGGCCAGAACACGATGTCGAACTCCGTCGTGGCACCCACGCTCTTCTACTTCGCGCCGAAGAACATCTGGGTGCTCGCCTACCAGTGGGGAGGCGGGAGCGCCTTCTCCTACCGGACGTCGAGCGACCCCTCCAACCCCAATGGCTGGTCCGCACAACAGGTGCTCTTCTCCGGAAGCATCACCGGCTCCGACACCGGCCCCATCGACCAGACGCTCATCGCTGACGGCCAGAACATGTACCTGTTCTTCGCCGGTGACAACGGCAAGATCTACCGGGCCAGCATGCCGATCGGGAACTTCCCGGGCAGTTTCGGCTCGACCTACACAACGATCATGAGCGACACGAAGAACAACCTGTTCGAAGCCCCGCAGGTCTACAAGCTCCAGGGCGAGAACCGCTACCTCATGATCGTCGAGGCGATCGGCTCGCAGGGCCGCTACTTCCGCTCGTTCACGGCCGCCAGCCTGAACGGCTCATGGACACCCCAGGCCGCGACCGAGAGCAACCCCTTCGCCGGCAAGGCCAACACCGGCGTCACCTGGACCAACGACATCAGCCACGGCGAACTGATCCGCACCAGCGCCGATCAGACCTTCACCGTCGATCCCTGCAACCTGCAGTTCCTCTACCAGGGACGCAGCCCCAACTCCGGCGGCGAGTACGGCCACTGGCCCTACCGTCCGGGTCTGCTGACACTGCAGCGCTGACGGAGTGACACCGGTCCGGCTCCCGTACGAAGCCGGCGTGGCGGGCTCGGCGCAAGGCTTCTGGTGTGCTCGCCGGCGCACGGGTGTTCGGCTCCATGGTCAAGCACGTTAACAGAACGGCGTTCACTTGTTAAGTGGATGCCGTCCTGTTA
>NZ_JBFAHW010000166.1:0-18434 GCF_040654355.1 Streptomyces sp. NPDC050704
CCGACGGGCGAGATCGCCGTCATGGTCATCACCGTGGTCTGCGTGGTCGCCACCGACAACCTCGCCATCGGCGTCGTCGTCGGCTCCGTCACCGCCATGGTCATCTTCGCCAAGCGGGTCGCCCACCTCGCGAACGTCACGGCGGTCACCGACCCCGACGGTGGCGGCGTGGTCTACTCGGTGACCGGCGAGCTGTTCTTCGCCTCCTCCAACGACCTCGTCGGCCAGTTCAACTACGCCACCGACCCCGACAAGGTCGTCATCGACCTGTCCGCCGCGCACATCTGGGACGCCTCCTCCGTCGCCGCCCTGGACGCCATCGAGACGAAGTACGCCCAGCGCGGCAAGAGCGTCGAGATCGTCGGCCTCAACCAGCCGAGCGCCCACATCCACGAAAAGCTGAGCGGCGAACTCACCGGCAGCCACTGACAACTGCCGGTGCACCGGCGGCCCGCAAGCTGAGCTCGACCCCGCGGCGGTTCGGGATACGTGCAGCGGCTCGGGGCCCGCAGCGGCGGGCCGGGGGTACGTCGGAGCGCGTCGGCCCCGGTTCCTCGCTACCGCGAAGGAGGCGCCGTACTGTCGCGCACCACGAGCCGCGTCGGGACGAGCGTGGTGCCGTGTTCCGACGCGTCGTGGCGCATCTGTCGCAGCACGCCCTCGACGCAGCGTCGTCCCACTTCGGCGAAGTCCTGGTGAACGGTGGTCAGGGGAGGCAGGAACGACCCGGCCTCGGCGATGTCGTCGAAGCCGATGACGCTGACGTCGTCGGGCACGTGCCGGCCTCGCTCGTGCAGGGCGCGAAGGAGACCGAGGGCCATCTGGTCATTGGCCACGAACACCGCCGTGCAGTCCTCCTGGTCGGCTATTTCCAGGCCTGCCCGGTAACCGGACTCCGCCGACCAGTCGCCCCGTACCGGCGGCGGCGCGGCGCGGCCCGCCTCGGTGAGTTCGGCGCGCCAGGCGTCGGCGCGGCGCTGCGCCGCGAAGGACTCCTCGGGTCCTGCCAGGTGCCAGACGGTGCGGTGCCCCAGGTCGAGCAGGTACCGCACGGCGTCGCGGCTGCCGCCCGCCTGGTCCGTGTCGACCACGGTGTAGCGGTCACCGGCGTCCGAGTCCGCCACGACGACCTGGACATGTGGCGGCAACGAGATCGTCACCGCGTCGAGGAGGTGCACCTCCAGGATGACGATGACGGCGTCGACGGCCAGCTCCCCCAGCCGGGAGAAGGCACCGCGCACCTCGTCCTGCGTGGGGACGGCGACGGGCAGGAGCGTGACGGCGTAGCCCTCCTGCGCCGCGCTGGTGGCGATCGCCTCCAGGGTGCGGACATTGCCCGTCGTGGAGAGGCCGAAGGTGATGACGCCTATGGTGCGGAACTCGCCGCGCTTGAGCGCCCGGGCGGCGCTGTTCGGCCGGTAGCCCAGCTCCTGCATGGCGGCCAGCACCTGCTGCCGGGTCTCTTCGTTCACACCCGCATAGCCGTTGGAGACACGGGACACGGTCTGCGACGACACGCCCGCCAGGCGGGCGACATCCGCCATGGAAGCGCTCTGCGTGCGGCGGGCGGCCCGTTTCCTGCTACGCACCGGTGCCTGCGGCATGCGCGCCGAGGTGCTGTCCGCTGTGTCCACCCGTCTCCCTCGCTGCCGGAGTCGCACTTTGCCCCAAACGACCCTTGACCACCACCGACGGGGCAGTGTAGACATGCCGCCATCAGATGTTTACGTAAACATAACAGCCCGAGGCCTTCTCCGGGAGCGGAATGTTTACGCAAACATCGCGGCGGTGCCATCCGCCGGTTCCAAGATGGACGAGCGAGGAACGACATGACGACGCTACAACCGCCGGTGGCCGCGAAGCGGCGCCCGGCCAGGCCTCCGGCGAAGGGAAACCGCCGCTCCTGGACGGGTTGGGGGTTCATCGGCCCCTTCGTGATCGTGTTCGCCCTCGTCTTTCTGGCCCCGATCGTGTACTCGATCTACCTCAGCCTGTTCCGGGACCAGCTGATCGGCGGCACCACCTTCGTCGGCCTGGACAACTACACCCAGGCGCTCAAGGACGAACGGTTCTGGGACTCGCTCGTACGGGTGTCGCTCTTCCTGGCCGTACAGGTACCGATCATGCTCGGCATCGCCCTGCTGATCGCCCTCGCCCTGGACAGCGGACGGCTCTTCGGCAAGGACTTCTTCCGCATCGCGATCTTCCTGCCGTACGCCGTGCCCGCCGTGGTCGCCACCCTGATGTGGGGCTTCATGTACGGCACCAAGTACGGGCTGGTGGGTGACATCAACGACGCGTTCGGCGTCACCCTGCCCGACCCGCTCTCCAGCGATCTGATCCTGGCGTCGATCGGCAACATCGTCACCTGGGAGTTCATCGGCTACAACATGCTGATCTTCTACTCCGCGCTACGGGTCATTCCGAACTCGCTCTACGAGGCCGCGGAGATCGACGGCGCCGGGCAGATCCGCATCATCACCGCGATCAAGCTCCCCGCGATCCGCGGCGCCCTGGTCATCGCGACGATCTTCTCGATCATCGGCAGCTTCCAGCTCTTCAACGAGCCGGCCATCCTGCGGCCGATCGCACGCAACGCCATCACCACCGACTTCACCCCGAACTTCTACACGTACTCGCTGTCCTTCAACGGCCAGCAGCACAACTACTCCGCGGCGGTCGCCATCATCATGGGCCTGATCACCATGGTCATCGCCTACGTCGTGCAGCTCCGCGGCATGCGCAAGGGAGCCTGACCGATGAGCAACCCGAGCAGCTCCCTCACCACCGCCTCCGAGCCCGCACCCGCGCCGGACGCCGGCGGTTCCAAGAGCGCCCCCCGGCTGCGCACGCGCCGCAAGGAGCACATTGCCGGGCGCCCCAAGCGCAGCGTTCTGCTGACCGTCCTGACCGGCCTGATCCTGCTCTACACCGTGGTGCCCCTGCTGTGGCTGGTCATCAGCGCCACGAAGACCCAGGAAGGGCTCGCCGACTCGTCCGGGCTGTGGTTCAGCAGTGACTTCGCCCTCTGGTCCAACATCAGCGACACGTTCTCGTACAACGACGGCATCTTCGTCCGCTGGCTGCTGAACACCCTGCTGTACGTCGTGCTCGGCGCCGGCGGCGCCACCCTGCTGGCGATCCTCGGTGGCTACGCGCTGGCGAAGTTCAACTTCCCCGGAAAGCGCGGCGTGTTCGCCGTGGTCATCGGTGCCGTCGCCGTGCCGGGCACCGCCCTGGCCGTGCCCACCTTCCTGATGTTCAGCAAGATGGGGCTCACCGACACCCCGTGGGCGGTGATCATCCCCTCGCTGGTCTCGCCCTTCGGCCTGTATCTGATGTGGGTCTTCGCCAGCGAGGCGATCCCCACCGAGCTGATGGAGGCCGCCCGCATCGACGGGGCGGGCGAGATCCGCACCTTCTTCCAGGTGGCCCTGCCACTGCTCGCCCCCGGCACCGTGACCGTACTGCTGTTCACCACGGTCGCCACCTGGAACAACTACTTCCTGCCGCTGATCATGATCAAGGACCCGGACTGGTACCCCCTGACCCTGGGTCTGGACTCCTGGAACAACCAGGCCCAGACGATCGGCGGCGACGTGATCTTCAACCTGGTGATCACTGGTTCACTGCTCACCATCGTGCCGCTGATCGCCGCGTTCCTGTTGCTGCAGAGGTTCTGGCAGTCCGGGCTCGCCGCCGGAAGCGTCAAGGAGTGACCCCGCCCGCGGGCCCCACCCCCCTCAGCCCCCACTCGTTCACCCTCGCCCTGTCCCACCCACGAAGAAGTGGAAGCACCTCCATGCGCACAACCACCAGCCGCCTGCTGCGCGGCATCGCCCTCGTGTCCGCCCTCGCTCTGGGGGCGACCGCCTGCGGCGGCTCCGACGACGACAGCTCCGACACCAAGGCGGTCTCCGCCGCGGACATCCAGGCGGCCCTGAAGAAGGGCGGCTCGGTCACGGTCTGGGCCTGGGAGCCCACGCTCAAGACGGTCGCCGCCGACTTCCAGAAGAAGTACCCCAAGGTCAAGATCAACCTGGTCGGCGAGCGGTCCGGTGACAAGCACTACACCGCCCTGTCGAACGCCATCTCGGCCGCGAAGGGCGTCCCCGACGTCGCGCAGGTCGAGTACTTCGCGATGGGCCAGTACGCCCTCACCAAGGGCCTCAGCGACCTGGCCCCGTACGGCGCGGACAAGCTCAAGGCCAAGTACACCCCCGGCCCGTGGAACGCCGTGACCCAGAGCAGCGACAAGGTCTACGGCCTGCCGATGGACTCCGGCCCCATGGCGCTGTTCTACAACAAGAAGGTCTTCGACAAGCACAAGGTCGCGGTGCCGACCACGTGGGACGAGTACGTCGACGCGGCCCGCAAGCTGAAGAAGGCCGACCCCAAGGTCTTCATCGCCGCCGACGCCGGCGACGCCGGCCTGACCACCAGCCTGCTGTGGCAGGCCGGGTCGCGCCCCTACAAGGTCGACGGCACCAACGTGAAGATCGACTTCGCCGACGCGAACGCCAAGAAGTACACCGACACCTGGCAGAAGCTCATCGACGAGAAGCTGGTCGCGCCCATCAACGGCTGGACCGACGACTGGTACAAGGGCCTGGGCGACGGCACCATCGCCACCCTGCCCAGCGGCGCCTGGATGCCCGCCAACTTCGTCACCGGTGTGGCGGACGCCGCCGGTGACTGGCGAGCCGCCCCCCTGCCGGCCTGGACCAAGGGTGACAAGGCGAGCGCGGAGAACGGCGGCAGCGCCCTGACCGTGCCCGAGCTGGCCAAGAACAAGGAACTCGCCTACGCCTTCACCGAGTACGCGAACTCCGGCGACGGCATCGCGACCCGCGTCAAGGAAGGCGCCTTCCCGGCGACCAACGCGGAACTCCAGTCCCCCGCGTTCCAGAGCACCAAGTTCGACTACCTCGGCGGCCAGGAAGCCAACAAGATCTTCGCCGAGTCCGCCGCCAACGTCGCCGACGACTGGTCGTACCTGCCCTTCCAGCAGTACGCCAACTCGATCTTCAACGACACCGTCGGCAAGGCCTACATCTCCAACACAAAACTGACCGCCGGCCTGAAGTCCTGGCAGGACGCCTCCGTCAAGTACGGCAAGGAGCAGGGCTTCACCGTCGAGTAGTCGACGCACGCCCCACACCGCCCCTGTGCAACACTCCGGAAGGACCACGATGATCTCCACCCTCCTGTCCCAGCTGCACGGGCCGGACGGTGACCCCACCCCACGTCTCGCGTACGGCGCCGACTACAACCCGGAGCAGTGGCCTCGCGAGGTGTGGAAGGAGGACGTCCGGCTGATGCAGGAAGCCGGCGTCAACCTGGTCTCCGTGGGGATCTTCTCCTGGGCCCGCATCCAGCCGGCCCAGGACGAGTGGGACTTCGGCTGGCTCGACGAGGTCATGGACCTGTTGCACGCGGGCGGTATCGGGGTCGACCTGGCCACCGCCACCGCGTCCCCGCCGCCCTGGCTCACCACGGCGCATCCGGAGATCCTTCCGGTGACCGCCTCGGGTGAGACGGTGTGGCCGGGGGCGCGGCAGCACTGGCGCCCCACCTCGCCCGTCTTCCGCGACCACGCCCTGCGCCTGGTGCGGAAGATGGCCGAGCGGTACGCGGACCATCCCGCGCTGGTGGCCTGGCACGTCTCGAACGAGCTGGGCTGCCACAACATCTACGACTACTCGGACGACGCCGCCCGTGCCTTCCGCGACTGGCTGCGCGCCCGCTACACCACCCTCGACGCCCTCAACCACGCCTGGGGCACGGCGTTCTGGTCCCAGCGCTACAGCGACTGGGAGCAGCTCCTGCCGCCCCGGCTGACCGCCTCCCACCCGAACCCCACGCAGCAGCTGGACTTCAAGCGCTTCTCGTCCGACGCGCTGAAGGAGTACCTGCGCGCGGAGCGGGACGTGCTGCGGGAGGTCACGCCCGGGGTGCCGGTCACCACGAACTTCATGGTGATGGGCGGCACCAAGGGCATGAACTACCCCGACTGGGCGGGCGAGATCGACTTCGTCTCCAACGACCACTACGTCCATCCCGGCCCCCAGGCCCGGGACGAGCTGTCCTTCTCCGCCAACCTCACCAGCGGTATCGCCGGCGGGCGTCCGTGGTTCCTGATGGAGCACTCCACCAGCGCCGTCAACTGGCAGCCTGTCAACGTGGCGAAGCGGCCGGGCGAACTGGCCCGCGACTCGCTGCTGCACGTGGCGCACGGCGCCGACGCCGTGTGCTTCTTCCAGTGGCGCCAGTCGGCGGCCGGCGCCGAGAAGTACCACTCCGCGATGGTGCCGCACGCCGGCTCCGACAGTGAGGTCTTCCGCGCGGTGGCCGGCCTCGGGCAGACGCTCCAGGGGCTGGCTCCGGTCGCGGGGTCCGAGCGTGAACCGGCCCGCGTCGGCATCGTCTTCGACTGGGAGTCGTGGTGGGCGAGCGAGCAGGACTCCCACCCCACCGCCCGGCTCGACTACCGCCAGGAAGCGCTGGACTGGTACTCCGCGCTCCTCGCCCTCGGCGTACGGGCCGACGTCGTCACCACCGAGGCCGATCTCGGACGGTACGAGCTCCTGATCGCGCCCGTACTGCACGTGGTCCCCGCGGCACTGGCCGAGAAGCTCACGCGGTACGTCGACGACGGTGGGCACCTGGTCACCACGTACTTCTCCGGTGTCGTCGACGAGAACGACCACATCTGGCTCGGCGGCCACCCGGGGGCGCTGCGCGACCTGCTGGGCATCCGCATCGAGGAGTTCGGCCCGCTGCTCGACGGTGACGCCGTCGAACTGGACGGCGCCGGTACGGGCACCCTGTGGACCGACCGGATCACCGTCACCGACCCCGAGGTCGAGGTGCTGGCCCACTACCGCACGGGCACCTACGAGGGCCGGCCCGCCGTCACCCGCCGGACGGTGGGCGGGGGTTCGGCCGCGTACGTCTCCACCCGGCTCGGCGCGGACGGCCTCGCCGGCCTGCTGCCGCGGCTGCTGGACAGCGCCGGCGTGGAGAGCGAACTGCCCGCCTCCGCACGAGGGCGCGTCGAACAGGCGGTACGCCGCGACGCCGACAGCCGCTATCTGTTCCTGGTCAACCGGACCGACGAGCCGGTGCCGCTGCCCGGGCTCGCCGGGGAACTCCTGTCCGGCGGGGCGCGGACCGACGGCGCCCTGGTACTGGCACCCCGGGAAGTCGCCGTACTGCGACAGCCCACCACCTGACTCCCCCGAACGGCACCGCACCCGTTCGCGGGGCGCGCCGTCCTGCCCGCCGGGGCGGGACGGCCCACCGAAGCGACCACAATGACGTTGGGAGCACACGATGGCACGCCGCACCCGCACGCGACGACGACTCCTCGGGGTCATCGGCATCACGACTCTGGCCACCGGTACCGGCCTGGTCACCGCCCCTGCCCCGTACGCCCAGGACCAGGCCCCGACGGCAGCGGCGGCCGCCTCCTCCGTCACCGTCCAGCCGGACCCCTCGTACAAGCACGACAGATTCGAGGGGTGGGGCACCAGCCTGGTCTGGTTCGCCAACGCCACCGGCGACTACCCCAAGGAGATACGCGAGAAGCTCGCCGACCTCCTGTTCGGGAAGGACGGCCTCGACCTGAACATCGCCCGCTACAACATCGGCGGCGGCAACGCCCCGGACGTCAAGGACTACCTCCGGGCCGGCGGAGCGGTCGAGGGCTGGTGGAAGGCGCCGGCGGGCACCACCCGCGAGGACACCGACTGGTGGAGCGCCGACGACAAGGCCGACTGGAACCCCAACGCCGACGCCACCCAGCGCTGGTGGGTGGACCGGATCAAGAAGGACATCACCCACTGGGAGACGTTCAGCAACTCGCCGCCCTGGTTCATGACGGAGAGCGGCTACGTCTCCGGCGGCTTCGACTCCAAGACCGACCAGCTCAAGACCGAGTCCGTCGACGACTTCGCCGCCTACATGGCCGGCGCGACCGAGCGGCTGGAGAAGGCGCACCGCATCAAGGTCGACACCGTCGACCCGTTCAACGAGCCCAACACCGACTACTGGGGAACCAGGCTGGGCGCCGACGGCCAGCCGGTCGGCGGTCGTCAGGAAGGGGCCCACATCGGTCCCGAGCTCCAGCAGAAGGTGCTCCGCGCCCTCGCCCCGGCGCTGGAGAAGTCCAGGTCCGACGCGGACATCTCCGCGATGGACGAGACGAACCCCAACATCTTCTCGCAGAACTGGAACTCGTACCCGCAGGAGGTGCGGGACCTCGTCGACCAGATGAACGTCCACACCTACGGCACCGGCGGCCGCACCAGCGCCCGCGACCTGGCCAAGGCCGCGGACAAGCCGCTGTGGATGAGCGAGGTCGAGGGCGACTGGGGCGACGGGCAGAGCTTCACGGACATGCGGCCGGGCCTCGGGCTGGCCAAGCAGATGGTCGACGACCTGCGTGAACTGGAGCCGAAGGCCTGGGTGTTCTGGCAGCCGGTCGAGGACTACGACAACATGAAACCCGGCGGGGAGTCCGCGAAGGGCGGCAACTGGGGCAGCATCCAGCTCCCGTTCAGCTGCACCTCCAAGGACACGCTCGACTCCTGCCCCATCTACACCAACACGAAGTTCGACACGGCCCGCAACTTCACGCACTACATCAAGCCCGGCGACCGGCTGATCAAGACCGACGACACCTCGAGTGCCGCCGCCGTCTCCAAGAAGGGCGACGGAGCGACCGTCGTCCACGTCAACAGCACGACCGAGGCCCGCGCGGTCACGGTCGACCTGTCGAAGTTCGGCAAGATCAGCCGCAAGGCCACCGTGACCCCCGTCGTGACCAGCGCGGACGGCAAGCTCGTACGGCAGGCACCGGTCAAGGTCGCCGACCGCAAGGCCACCATCACCGTGCCGGCCCAGTCGGTGACCTCCTTCGTCGTCAAGGGCGTCTCCGGTGTCGCCAAGGACGCCGCCCTGCTGCGGAAGGGCCACACCTACGAGCTGACCGGCGTCCAGAGCGGCAAGGAGCTCGCCGTCGCCGCCAACGGTGCCGGCCTCGTGATCAGGAACGCCACCGCGGGCGCGGGCGACGCCGGCCGGCAGTGGCAGCTGCGGAAGATCAGCGGTGACACCGCCAACGAGCAGCGATACGTGTTCAGCAACCCGGTGGAGGGCAAGCGCCTGGCCGTCCGTGACGGCGCCCCGGTCCTTGAGGCCGACACCGGTCCTCGCGACAAGGCCACCCAGTGGATCATGTCGACGACCGGCGACGGCACGTACACCCTCATCAACGCCGCCACCGGCCGGCTCCTGGAGGTCGGCGGCCAGGCCACGAACGACGGAGCCGCCGTCACGCTGTGGACGCCCAACTCCGGCTCCAACCAGCGCTGGAAGGTCTCCGACGTGACCGCCGAGGCCGGTTCCCAGCCCAAGTAGGCATCCGGGTTCCTGGCGCGCCAGTCTGTCGCACTCCCCTGTGCCCCGCCGTGAACGGCGGGGCACAGGGGGGTCGGCCTGCGCCACCTCGTCCTGCGGCCGACACCCTTTCCCTACGATGACCCAGTGACGAGTGACACCGTGGCGCAGCCTCAGGCAGATGCCGCCGCCAACACGGAGGCAGAGCCCAGCCCTTGGGCGAGACGGCTGCGCCGGTTCGGGTACGCGGGACTCCCCCGGACCGACACCCGCGAGCGTCTGGTCCCGCCCTTCCCCGAGCCCGGAACCCGGGTGTGGGAGGCCCTGGGCCTCGGCCCGGAACCGGCGTACCGCGTCGCGAAGGCGATGGGCTGGCTCGGGCCGGTCCTCGTCGCCGTCTTCGCGGGGGCGATCCGGTTCTGGCACCTGGGCCGGCCGCGAGCGGTCGTGTTCGACGAGACGTACTACGCCAAGGACGCCTGGTCGTTGCTCAGGCTCGGCTACGAGGGGACCTGGCCGGACCGCAAGGTGGCCGACCCGCAGATCCTGGCGGACCCTCAGGTGATCCCGCTCTCCGACGCGGGGAGTTTCGTCGCGCACCCGCCGATGGGCAAGTGGGTGATCGCCCTCGGCGAGTGGATGTTCGGGCTCAACCCGTTCGGCTGGCGCTTCATGACGGCGGTGCTCGGCACGCTGTCGGTGCTCATGCTGTGCCGGATAGGCCGCCGCCTGTTCCGTTCGACGGCACTGGGCTGCCTGGCCGGGACGCTGATGGCGGTGGACGGCCTGCACTATGTGATGAGCCGCACCGCTCTGGTCG
Organism: Streptomyces sp. NPDC050704; assembly: GCF_040654355.1. Lineage (NCBI taxonomy): Bacteria > Bacillati > Actinomycetota > Actinomycetes > Kitasatosporales > Streptomycetaceae > Streptomyces > Streptomyces sp. NPDC050704. Next base: position 10,223 of record NZ_JBFAHW010000166.1, read on the forward strand.
ACCTCGTCGTCATGTTCTTCGTGCTGGCGGCGTTCGGTTGCCTGCTCGTGGACCGGGACCGGGCGCGGGCCCGACTCGCGGCGGTCCTGCCGGTGGACGAGGACGGCTTCGCGGGCCCGGACCGGTACACGGGCGACCGCGCGGGGACGGGCCCGCGGCCGTGGCGGCTCGCGGCCGGTTTCTTCCTGGGCCTGGCGGTGGCCAGCAAGTGGAACGGCCTGTACTTCCTGGCGTTCTTCATGGTCATGACCGTGCTGTGGGACGTCGGCTCCCGCCGCCTCGCCGGCGCCCGCCGCCCGTACCGGTCGGTGCTGCGCAAGGATCTCGGCTGGTCGGTCCTTTCCGTCGTACCGGTCGCTCTGGTCGCCTATCTGGCGACCTGGACGGGCTGGTTCCTGACCGACAGGGGCTACGCACGGCACTGGGCGGACGGCAGGGGCGGCCCGTGGTCGTGGATACCGGGCCCGCTGCGCAGCCTGTGGCACTACGAGTCCGCGGTCTACGACTTCAACGTGGGGCTGGACTCCTGGCACCGGTACGAGTCCAACCCGTGGAGCTGGCCGGTCCTCGGACGCCCGGTGGTGTTCCACTACGAGGCGCCGAAGGTCGGGCAGGACGGCTGCCGCACGGCGTCCGGCTGCTCCCAGGAGATCATCGCGCTGGGTACGCCGCTGCTGTGGTGGTCGGCGTGTTTCGCCCTGCTGTATCTGCTCTACCGGTGGGCGATGCGGCGTGACTGGCGGGCGGGCGCGGTCCTGTGTGCGGTGGGCGCCGGCTATCTGCCGTGGTTCCAGTACCAGGACCGCACGACCTTCTCCTTCTACACGGTCGCCTTCGTGCCGTACCTGTGCCTGGCCGTCGCGATGACGGTGGGCGCGCTGGTGGGTCCACCCGGGGCGGGTGACCGGCGCCGAATACCCGGGGTGATCGGTGCGGGCGCCCTTGTGCTGCTCATCGTCTGGAACTTCGTCTACTTCTTTCCGCTGTACGCGGGGGTGACGGTCCCGTATGCGAGCTGGCACTCGAGAATGTGGCTGGACACCTGGTTCTGAGTGGCGGGAACGGCCGTCGGGGCCGGCCGGTCCCGTCACTCGGTGATCGCGGTCAGCCGGCCGTGAGCGCGGTCCTCAGTACGGTGACGGCCTGGGCGGTGGCGGCGCGAGCGGCGTGGGTGTCGGCGAGGGCGTTGAGCATCACGAAGTCGTGGATGATGCCCTGGTAGCGGACCGCGGTGACGGGCACGCCGGCCTCGCGCAGCTTGTTGGCGTAGGCCTCGCCCTCGTCGCGCAGGACGTCGGCCTCGGCGGTGATGACGAGCGCCGGGGGCAGGCCGGTGAGCTGCTCGGTGGTGGCGCGCAGCGGGGACGCGGTGATCTCGGCGCGCTGCTTCTCGTCGGTCGTGTACTGGTCCCAGAACCACTGCATGCCGTCGCGGCGCAGGAAGTAGCCCTCGGCGAACTGGTGGTAGGAGCCGGTGTCGAAGGCGGCGTCGGTGACCGGGTAGAAGAGCACCTGCTGGACGAAGGACACGTCCCCGCGCTCCTTGGCCAGCAGGGTCAGGGCGGCGCTCATGTTGCCGCCGACCGAGTCGCCGGCCACCGCGATGCGGGAGGCGTCGAGGCCGTGCCCGGCGCCGTCGGTGACGATCCAGCGGGCGACGGCGTAGCTCTGCTCGATGGCCACCGGGTAGCGGGCCTCGGGTGAGAGGTCGTACTCGGGGAAGACGACGGCCGCACCGGCGCCGACGGCCAGTTCGCGCACCAGCCGGTCGTGGGTGTGGGCGTTGCCGAAGACCCAGCCCGCGCCGTGGATGTACACGATCACCGGCAGGATGCCGACAGCTCCCGCGGGGCGGACGATGCGGGTACGGACCTGGCCGGTGGGGCCGCCGGACACGGTGATCCACTCCTCGTCGACGTCCGGCTTGGCGATCTCGCCGGACTGCACGTCGTCGACGGCCTTGCGGCCCTCGGCCGGGTCCAGGTCGAACAGGTACGGCGGGTTCGCGGTGGCCTCGGCGAACGCCGCGGCGGCGGGTTCGAGGACGGGACGGGCGCCGGTCGTGTCGGTCATGACGATCTCCTCGGATCTGGTGCCGTGGGCGGGCCTCCGTCGGCGGTCTTCGCCGTGGAGCGGCGGCACACCAGAACAGTAGCTCACGATTAAGTCGTGCGCAACTCATTTGGGCGCGATACGATCGAGTGGACTTGAACGATAGGGTGGAGATCGCCATGCGCAGCACAGCAACAGGGAGACACGCCGTGAGCACAGCCGGAGCCGAACCGACCCAGGAAGGTTCCCTGCTCCTGGACGACCAGCTCTGCTTCGCCCTCTACGCGGCCTCACGGGCGGTCACCGCGCGCTACCGGCCCCTGCTGGACGAGCTGGGGCTGACCTATCCGCAGTACCTGGTCATGCTCGTGCTGTGGGAGCAGGACTCGATCTCCGTACGGGACCTGGGTACGGCACTCCAGCTGGAGTCCAGCACCCTCTCCCCCCTCCTCAAGCGCCTTGAGGCGAACGGCCTGCTGCGTCGCGAGCGGCGGGCGGAGGACGAGCGCTCCGTCGCCCTGCGCCTCACCGACGCGGGTGCCCGGCTCCAGGAACGGGCCCGCACGGTTCCCCTCGCCATCGGTGACGCCATGGGTCTGACACCCGAACAGGACGCCATGGCCAAGCAGTTGCTCCGCCTGCTCACCACGAACGTCACCCAGGGCTGACCGCAGGCGGAACGAACAGGAGCCGAGGAAGGGGGCTCGATCCCGTGCGGGATCGAGCCCCCTTCGCTGACTACTTGACTGCTTGCGTTACTGCCGGGCCCACTTCTGGTTGGTGCCGCCGTTGCACGTCCACAGCACGGCCTTCGTGCCGTTGGCGGTCGCCGCGTTGGAGGCGTCCAGACAGAGGCCGGCGTTGACGTTGGTGACCGTGCCGTCGGCGTTCACGTCCCACTTCTGGTTGCTGCCGCCGTTGCAGTCCCAGATGACGACCCTCGTGCCGTTGGCGGTTCCTGCCTGGTAGGCGTCGAGGCACTTGTTGCCGTAGACCACGAGCTCCTTGCGCGCGGTGTACGTCCAGGACTGGTTGGTGCCGCCGAAGCAGTCCCACAACTGAGCCTGAGTGCCGTTAATGAGGGTGTTGTTGTCGATGTCGAGGCAGCGGTTGGACTGCTGCCCGGCGAGCTGGGTGCCGTTCGTGCCGGGCAGCGGGCGTACCTCGATCGCGTCGAAGTCGGGCGCCCAGACGGCGGTGTTGGAGAACTTCAGGGTGTTCGCTGAGCCCTTGGCCAGGGAGACCTCGACCGAGACGGTACCGGGGGTGGCCCAGGAGCCGGTCGGCGGGAAGGAGACCGTGGTGGCCGGCTGCCCGTTGACCTGGAGGACGGCCGTGCGGGCCGCGCTGTCGCCGTTGGTGTAGGCGATGTCGACGACCTTGGTGCCCGTGTCGGTCGCCGAAACGCCGTTGAAGCTCAGGGTGTTGGCGGCGCCGGTGCCCACACCCCCCACCTTCGTGGAGCCGGAGCAGTTGGCGCAGGCGGCGTCGGCCGCGGAGCCGCCCTTGGTGTTGGCGGCGGCTTCGGCCTCGTATGTGGCGCTCGCCGCCTCGGTGCCGCCGGTGACGGTGAGCATCACCGAGTCCTTGGCGGGGACGCTGACGGTATAGCTGGTGCCGAAGCCGCCCACGTTCGCCCGCGTCCAGAGATTGCGGACCGTCGCGGACGCGTTGGTCAGGCCCAGGTCGGCCCAGCGGACGGTGATGTTCTGCGCGCTGGAGGTCCGGTTGAGCAGGACGGCGGCCCGCTTGCCGGTGCCGGAGAGGACCTTGCCGTACACCTGGAGGCCTGCGGTGTCCTCGGCGACCTTGACGCCCTGGAGGCCGCGCGGGTCCTGGTCGACCGCGATGACCTCCGGGTTCTTGAGGATGTTCGCCGACTCGGTGCTCATCGTCGCCAGGTTGTTGCCGGCGAGCAGCGGCGCTCCCGAGATGGCCCACAGGTTCATGTGGCTGCGGTTCTGAGCGGCGGTGAAGCCGTCCATGCCGACCATCAGCATGTCCGGGTCGTTGTAGTAGCCGGTGTGCTGGGCCGTCGGGTGCACATTGGTGTCGAAGTTGGTCAGCATGCTGTCCCACGAGGGCGAGTTGCCGTGGAAGATGATGTCGGTGTTGGTGCGCCACAGGGCGGCCATGCCCGCGCCCCAGTTCCACGGGTTCTGCTTGCCCCAGTTGCAGATCGACAGGGTCAGCGGCCGCCCGGTGGTGGCCGCCGCCTTCGCGGTCGCGTCACTGAGGGCCTGGTAGGTGGACTTCGCGTCGAGCCCTTCGACGTCGCCGCCGCACCAGTCGACCTTGACGTAGTCGAAGCCCCACTGCGAGAACTGGAGCATGTCCCGCTCGTAGTGGCCCTCACTGCCGCTGCCCGGCGCCGCCGGGCGGCCCGTCGGGAAGTAGTAGCCGCAGCCGTCCTTGCCCGCGTCGGTGTAGATGCCGGCCTTCAGGCCCTTGCTGTGGATGTAGTCGGCGATGGCGCTCATGCCGCCGGGCCACTCGGCCGTGTCGATGGTGATGTTGCCCGCGCTGTCGCGGGTGCCCTGCCACCAGCCCTCGTCGATGTTGATGTACTCGTAGCCGGCTTCCGGCAGACCGGCCGCGACGAACGCGTCGACCTGTGCCTTGATCACGTTGTAGTCGACCTTGGCGGCGAAGGTGTTCCAGGAGGCCCAGCCCATCGGCGCCGGCGGAACCGGAATCTGGTTGGAGGTCACCGCCACCGTCTCCGTCTGCGCCAGGCCGGTGTCCTCCTCGCCCCGAACACCGACGAGGGCGCCGACGGCGACGACGAGCACCACGGCCCGTATCAGCGCCTGTCTGCAGAGGCGTCGCACACCGTGGAGGTGCGGCTGGAGTGGCATGGGGTTCCTTCCCGGACTTCCTGAGGCTCGGATCAGGTCTCGCATCGACATCGAGCGTTCGACATATCGAATGTCAGCCGAATCTCCGAACCAGTCGGCGCTGAAAGTAGGGGTCCCGCCCTGCGGAAGTCAACGCACTGTCAGCACTTGATTTCAGGGGGCCGCTCGGTAAATCCGCCGTTATCGAAAAAACAACCGGAACCGAACAGGTCAGAAGCGTTGACGTGATCCTGCTCGAAACTTATCTTCTGGTCGAAGCTCCGCACATTGTTCGCAATATCGAACAATCATGGCCGTCAAAGGGGACTTGCCGTGTTCCGCACCCGTCACTGGTTCGTCCTGGGGGCAGCGCTGCTCGCGCTGCTCACGTCGTTCGTCACCCAACCCGCCACCGCTGCCGAGGGCCGGCCGTATACCAACCCGGTCAAGACGCAGAAGGGCGCGGATCCCTGGCTGGAGTACTACGACGGCAACTACTACCTGGTGACGACCTCGTTCACCGGCGTGCTGACCATGCGGAAGTCGCCGACGCTGGCGGGGCTCTCCACCGCGGCCAGCGTGCAGGTGTGGTCGGACACCACCGCCACCCGCAACACCAACTTCTGGGCGCCTGAGCTGCACTTCTTCGACGGCAAGTGGTACCTGTACTACTCCGCCGGACAGAGCGGTGTGGCCTGTTGCGACTCCCAGCGCACGCACGTCCTGGAGAGCGCGGGCTCCGACCCCATGGGCCCGTACACGTACAAGAACCAGCTCGGCGGCTCCAACCTCGCCCCCGGCGGCTGGCTGATCGACGCCAGCGTGCTCCGGCACGACAACAAGCTGTACCTGCTCGGCAGCGGTTTCATCAACGGCAGTACGCAGAGCCTGGTCATCGCCCCGATGAGCAACCCGTACACGCTGAGCAGCACCACCTTCAGCATCATCTCCAGCCCCACGCTGAGCTGGGAGACCCAGGGCAACCCGGTGAACGAGGGCCCCGAGCCGCTGTACCGCAACGGCAGGACCTTCCTGACGTACTCCGCCAGCTCCTGCCAGACCCCGGAGTACAAACTCGGGCAGCTCGAACTGACCGGCGCCAACCCGCTGTTGGCGTCCTCCTGGACGAAGAAGCAGACGCCGGTCTTCCAGCGCAGTGACGCGGCCGGCGTCTACGGCCCCGGCCACAACGGGTTCTTCACCTCGCCGGACGGCACCGAGAACTGGATCGTCTACCACGGCAACGACTCCGCCTCCGGGGGCTGCGGCAACGGCCGCACCACCCGGGCGCAGAAGTTCACCTGGAACACGGACGGCACCCCGAACTTCGGCACCCCGGTCGCCCTGGGCACCACACGGCCCGGCCCGTCCGGGGAGACCGCGGCCACCCCCACCGCGTACACCCTGGTCAACCGGAACAGCGGCAAGTGCCTGGACGTCGAGGGCGGCAGCACCGCGGACGGCACCAACGTCTTCCAGTGGACCTGCAACGGCGGCGCCAACCAGAAGTGGCGCATCGAGGACCTCGGCACCGACACCAGCCGCCTGGTCAACGCCGCGACCGGCAAGGTCCTCGACACCGCCGAGTGCTCCACCGCCGACGGCGCCGATCTCCAGCAGTGGACCTGGCTGAACAACAACTGCCAGAAGTTCCGCCTCGTGCACACCGCCACCGGCGATTACGTGCGGATCGTCAACGAGAGCAGCGGCAAGGTCGCCGACGTGGCCAACTGCGGTACCGCGAACGGCGCCGACGTACGCCAGTGGACCTGGCTGAACAACAACTGCCAGCAGTGGCGCATCCAGCCCACCGTCTGACACTCCCCTGACACCCCAAGGACCAGGATCATGAGACGTCTCATCGGCCGCGTACTGACCGCGGTCCTCGCCACTCTGGCCGTGCTGACCACCGGCACCCCCGCCCACGCGGCCGTCCCGGCCTCGCCCGCGGTGACCTTCACCAACCCGATAGCGGAACAGCGCGCGGACCCGCACATCTTCAAGCACACCGACGGCTACTACTACTTCACCGCGACCGTGCCCGCGTACGACAAGATCGTGATGCGCCGGGCCACCACGCTCCAGGGACTGTCCACGGCCGCCGAGACCACCATCTGGACCAAGCACGCCAGCGGTGAGATGGGCGCCCACATCTGGGCACCGGAGATCCACTTCATCGACGGCAAGTGGTACATCTACTTCACCGCGGGCTCATCCAACGACATCTGGAAGATCCGGCCGTACGTCCTGGAGTCCAGCGCCGCCAACCCGCTGACCGGCGCCTGGACCGAGAAGGGCCGGATCGCGCTGCCGCTGGACACCTTCTCGCTCGACGCCACGACGTTCGTCGTGAAGGGCGTCCGCTACCTGAGCTGGGCGCAGAGCGACCCGGCCGTCGGGGACGGCACCAACATCTACCTCGCGAAGATGTCGAACCCCTGGACCATCAGCGGCAGCCCGGCGATGATCGCCCGGCCCACGCTGGCCTGGGAGAAGGTCGGCCACACGGTCAACGAGGGCCCGGCGGTCATCCAGCGCAACGGCAAGGTCTTCATGACCTTCTCGGCCAGCGCCACCGACGCCAACTACTGCCTCGGCCTGCTGACCGCCACCGACACCGCCGACCTGCTCAACCCGGCGTCCTGGACGAAGAGTCCGCAGCCCGTGTTCAAGAGCAACGCGGCGACCGGCCAGTACGGCCCGGGCCACAACACCTTCACCATGTCCGAGGACGGCAAGTCCGACATCCTCGTCTACCACGACCGCAACTACAAAGACATCTCCGGCGACCCGCTGAACGACCCCAACCGCCGCACCCGCTACCAGAAGCTGTACTGGAACGCCGACGGCACGCCCAACTTCGGCATCCCGGTCGCCGACGGCGTCACCCCGGTCCGCTTCTCCTCGTACAACTTCCCCGACCGGTACATCCGGCACTGGGAGTACCGCGCCAAGCTCGAAGCGAACGTCACCAACCTGGCCGACTCCCAGTTCCGCGTGGTCACCGGTCTGACCGGCAGCGGGACCGTCTCCCTCGAATCGGCCAACTTCCCCGGCTACTACCTCCGCCACAAGAACAACGAGGTCTGGGTGGAGAAGAACGACGGCACCACCACCTTCAAGAACGACGCCAGTTTCTTCCGGCGGGCGGGGCTGGCCGACGCGGCGGGCGTCTCCTTCGAGTCGCTCAACTTCCCGGGCCGCTACATCCGGCACTACGAGAACCTGCTCCACACCCAGCCGGTCAGCACCACCCTCGACCGCCAGGACGCGACCTTCTACGCGCAGTAGCACCGGTGACCGCGCGGCCGGCCCCGAGGGGC